>JBKJQC010001094.1:0-2603 GCA_046593995.1 Polyangiales bacterium | reverse complement strand
CGGGTGCGCGAGCTGGCCGAGCTCGTCGTCGATCGCGACGCCGCAGCGTGCACCGCCGAGGTCGAGGCCGATGGACCGCGTCCGCCGAGACGAGGGCACCATGGCCGTTCGCATAGCGGAATCGCCGCGCGACCGCCACGTTCCCGCGTGCGAGGTTGCTCCGCGCTGAATGGCCATTCATTCTTCGTGTCGGCGCTCACGTCTCCCGTTCACCACGCTGCGTGATCCCGACGGCGTCGGCCTGCGGACGCTGACGACGATCTCGCCGCGCGAGTACACGTTCGTCGTGGAGCTCGCGACGATGAAGGTGATCTATCGCGGCTTCGGCTACACGAAGGTCGCGGGCGCATTCGATCTCCTGAAGACGCTCTGACATCGGCGGCGCTCGCGTCCGGTCGCTCGTGCAAGGTCTACGGCTGTCGTATCGTTGGCGCACGGCTTTGCGCGCACCGAGGAACGCCGAAGATCCGCAGGTCACGTCCATCCCGACGGGGACGGGCGCCGCGACGGTCCTGCGCGACGAGCGCTTCTCGATCCGCCGCTGCATCGGCGAAGGGGGCTCGGGCAAGGTCTACGAGGCGTGGGACCATGCGCGCGCGGCGCGGGTCGCGCTCAAGACCTTGCACGGGCTCGGGCCATCGTCGCTCCTCCAGCTCAAGCGCGAGTTCCGCGCCTCCTTCGATCTCGCGCATCCGAACCTGACCACGCTCCACGATCTCTTCGTCTCTTCCACCGGAGACGGCGACGAGTGCTTCTTCACGATGGAGCTCGTCGACGGCGTCGACGTCGTGCAATGGATCAGGAGATCTGCGACCCGCGATCACGACGACGAGCAGAGCCGGCGCCGCTCGAGGTCTGCGCGCACGCCCGGGGAGACGCCGCCGGGGCGCTGGATGGACCTCGAGACGGTCGGCACGATCGACCCGAGCGTGCTGCTCGCGGAGGTGCTCCCGGAGGCGACCCAAGTGGCGAGCCGCCGCGAAACGACTCCGCAGCTCGAGGGCGCGTTCGACGAGGGCCGCCTGCGGAGCGCGCTCGCACAGCTCGTCGAGGGCGTCCGCGCGCTGCACGCCGCCGGCCTGATCCACCGAGACCTCAAGCCGTCGAACGTCCTCGTTCGTGAAGACGGACGGCTCTCGATCCTCGATTACGGTTTGGTCACGAGTCGCGAGACCCTCCAGGCGGAGGTGAGAGGCTTCCACGGTACGCCCGCGTACGCCGCACCGGAGCAAGCGCTCGGCGGCGACGTCGGCCCGGCCGCGGACTGGTATGCGGTCGGGGTGATCCTCTTCGAAGCGATCACCGGCTCGCGCCCCTTCGAGGGCTCGTCGACGCAGATCCTCGTCGACAAGATGCAGCGCGAAGCCCCGCGGGTCGACGAGGACGTGGAAGGCGTGCCGAAGGATCTGGTGGAGCTGTGCGCGCGTCTCCTCGCGCGCGCGCCGGAGAAGCGCTCTCCCGCATCGGCGGAGGATGAAGCTGCGAGCGCGCCATTCGTCGGGCGCGAGGCGGAGCTCGCGATCCTCGAGCGTGCGTTCGTCGAGGCGTCGCGCGGGGAGGCACGGGTGGTCGCGATCGCCGGGCCCTCCGGGATCGGCAAGAGCACGCTGGTACGCACGTTCCTCGCGCGCAGCGGGGCGCGCGTGCTCGCGAGCCGGTGCAACCCGCGCGAGGTCATCCCCTACAACGCGTTCGACTCGCTCGTCGATGCGCTCGCGCGCGTCCTCTCGGACGAGCACGCGCGCCCGACCCTGGTCGAGCCACGCGACGCCCCCGCGCTGATCCGCGTGTTCCCCGTCCTCGGCTCCGTCTTCGCCGACGTGACGCCGTCCGACGACGCGCCGGACGCGGTCCGCCAACGCGCGTTCGGAGCGGTCCGCGACCTCTTCGCGTCGATCGCGCCCGCGGTGGTCTGGATCGACGATTTCCAGTGGGCGGATCGCGACAGCCTCGCGCTCCTCGCGGAGGTGCTCCGCGTGCGCGACGCGCTGCCGGTCCTGTTCGTGCTCACGCAGCGTGACGACCACGAGCCCGCGATGCCCTGGGCGGCGCGCCGGATCTCGTTGCCGCCGCTCGGCGAGCGCGACGCGCGCGAGCTCCTGCGATCCATGACCGTCGACGACGCGCGCGCCGACGAGATCGTCCGGGTCGCGCACGGACATCCGCTGTTCCTGCAGCACATCGCGCTCTACGGCAGAGACGGCCGCGACGTCGACGCCGTGCTCCAGAGCCGCGTCGCCGCGCTACCCCCGTCGTCCCGACGCGTCGTCGAGCTCCTCTCGATCGCCGTGTCCCCCCTCGAGGAGGGCGTGCTCGCCGACGCCATCGGCGAGCCGCGCGAGGAGATCGCGCGGGCTCTGGTGTCGCTGCGCGCGGATCGCCTGGTGCGCGTCGCCGACGGCGGGAGAGGACACGAGCCTTTCCACGACCGAGTGCGCGAGGCGATCGCGCTGTCGCTCGACGACGAGACGCGAAGCGCCCATCACGGACGTCTCGCACAGCACTTGTCTGCGGATCCGCACGCGCTCGCGCACCACCTGGCCGCAGCGGGTCGTCGCGCCGAAGCTGCGCGCGTCGCGGTCGAGGCTGCACGTCGCGCCGAG
>JBKJQC010000041.1:0-2867 GCA_046593995.1 Polyangiales bacterium | reverse complement strand
GTCGACATCGGCAGCGCAGGCTCCGTGTCACTGGTCCTGCAGACGATCGCGCTGCCCCTCGGGCTCGGCAGCGGCCCGAGTCGCATCGCCGTACGCGGCGGGACCCACGTGCCGTGGGCGCCACCTTTTCCTTTTCTCGAGCAGGCATGGCTACCGCTGGTCCGGCGCGCGGGCGCGCGGATCACACTCGAGCTCGTCGAAACCGGCTTCTACCCGGCAGGCGGCGGCGAGGCGCTGATGACCGTGTCTCCGTCCGAGCCTCTGCAAGCGCTCCATCTCGGCGACCCCGCGGTGCTCTCGACGCTGGAGCTCCGAGCGATCGTCTCCAATCTCTCCGAAGACATCGCACAGCGCCAACTCGCGGCAGCCGCCGAGTTGCTCGGCGACAGCGCGCCCGAGCTCGCGAGCGAGAGCGTGCGGAGCCCGGGTCCGGGAAGCGCGATGTGGCTCGTCGTGCGCGACGAAGCCACCGGGGTGTGCAACGTGTTCTCGGAAATCGCCGACGCCGTCGCACCCGCCGAGGACGTCGGTCGCGCGCTCGCCCGGTCGTTCCTCGCCTGGCGCGCGAGCGGGACGAGCGTCGAGCCGCACCTCGCCGATCAGCTGATGCTCCCGATCGCGCTCGCAGGCGGAGGCAGCTTCACGTCCAACGCGCTCACGCCCCACGCGCGGACGCACATCGAGGTCATCCGAGCCTTCACCGGCCATCGGATCCGCGCGTGGGATCTCGGCGATTCCCGCGTTCGCTTTGCGTTGAGCTGAGCGATCGAACGCGCGGCCTCGACGACCGAGGACACGAGGCCGCGCTTCTCGCCCCCGGGTCACACAGGCGTGACGCCAAGCTCCCCGCGCACGCGCCGCGATCCGCAACAGAATGGCTCGTGCACGGACGGCACGAGTGGTGCTCGTGCGCGCGGCGATGCTTCGCAACACGTCGGCGGTCATTGTCCTCGGTCTATGTTTCGCACAGCTCGTCGCCTGCAGCGGCTCGACGGAGGGCTCGGTCGAGGGCGACGGCGACGATCACGCAGCGCACGGCGAGGTCGGCGGTGACGATCCCGACGACGGGCTCGGCGAGCTGCTCGACGACACCGGCACCGCACCGGACACGGCGACGCCGGACGGGTCGGGCGACGCGCGCGTCGCCGAGGCCGCGGTCGATGCCGCCTCCGATGCGCGGGACGGCGGTACATCGGCCACCCCGACGTGCGACGCGGACGCGAAGGTCGGCGACTACTGCGGCGGAGACAAGGTCTCGAACGCCGACGCGAAGACCCTCTATCACTGCACCGGCGCCGGTGCGAAGGCGACCGTGGTGCGCGTGTGCAGCGCGGGCTGCGTGGTCGCAGCAGCCGGCAGCGACGACTACTGCAAGAGCACGTCGACCACGCCGACGACGCCCGCGGTCGAGGCGTGCCCGCACGTGGCGGCGATCCTGAAGTACGGCTTGCACCCCATCGCGTCCGATCGGCTCCGCTGCGCCGGGATCACGGCCGCGCGCATCACGCAGACGATCGGCTCGGCCGCAGCGTCCGCGGGCACGCACGCGCAGGACGGCACCATCGACGGAAAGCCGTACTGCGCCGCGACCGATTTGAGCGTGAGTGGTCTCACCGATACGCAGGTGAAGACGCTCATCGCGAAGCTCGACACCCTGGGCTTCGCTGCGTTCTATAGGAAGCCTGGGTACGACGGGTGGCCGGCTTCGGAGGCGCGCCACATCCACGCAGTGTTCGCGGGCGCGAAGATGAAGTCTTCGTTGCAGACGCAGATCTACGACTTCCTCGCCGGCAAGAACGGCCTCGCGAGCCACACGGCGTACACGTTCTACCAGGCACCGGCCGACATCAAGGCGTTCATCAAGGCGATCTTCCTCGCCGCGAACTGAAGAGCGAGACGACGCGTCGTCCGCCTCCGACCGCCGACGCGCGAGCTCAACCTGCACGTGCACTTCCACGTCCTCTTCCTCGAAGGTCTGTGAGGGGATCCCTCAGACCCGCACGATCTGGGCGAGGTGATCGAAGTGAGCATCGCGACTGCAAAGCGCCAGATCGTGCTCGAGGACGAGGGCCGCGATCCACATGTCGTTCGTCGGAATCGGCGTGCCCTGCTTGCGAAGCTGAGCGTATACGGAGGCGTAGCTGTGAGGCGTGTGTTCGGCGGCGAACAGGATATCGATCCCCTCCTTCATCAAGAAACGGCGGAGCAGACGATCGTTCTCCACCTGGCGGCTCCCAGCGGCGAAGCCCGCGCGCAGCTCGCCGACGACGATGAACGGGAGGAAGACCACCTCGGCGCTCTCGACGATGTCAGCGACGGTCTCGTCTCCGGTGATCAAGTCGTCGTATCGGTTCGTGTCCAGCGCGATCCTCACCGCCAGAGCTCCGGATCGATCCTCCGTTGGTCGTCGAGCGCGGACCGCAGCTCGGGATCGGGACTCCGCGCGCCGACGAGATCGCGAACCGACCGGTAACGCTTGGGCTCACCCCGCAGGCCCACTCCTTCTGCCATCGCCTCGATCGCCACCTGGCTGAGGGTCTTGCCCTGCTCACGAGCCCGGCGCCGGAGGGCCTGATCGAGCTCCTTTGGAAGGTTACGGAGAGTGTACTGCATGCTCATTGAGCATGCTAGCCTTCACATGCAGCATGCGCAAGGTACGCAGCGGATTCTCCCAGGATCCTCGGCGTAACCCGCACCGGCCCGACTGGAAATCCAGCTGGTGATCACGCGCGACCGGCTTGTCGCGTGTGGCCGCCTCGGGGCTTCAACGGGGCCGCTCTCCGTGGAGAGCGGATCGCGCGATCTCGTACGCCTTCCACGCCGCCTCGCTCTCGCTTCAACGGGGCCGCTCTCCGTGGAGAGCGGAT
>JBKJQC010000008.1:0-3782 GCA_046593995.1 Polyangiales bacterium | reverse complement strand
GTTGAATTGGATCAAGCCGCGGCACGACGCGCGCGAGCTCCCTCCCGCGGCTCCGACGCGCGCTGAGATTGATCTCCCCTCGGGGATCATTGGGCTCGACATCACCGCCGGGTTGCGCCGCGTGCTCGGTAAGAAGTCGCTCTACATGTCGATGCTCCACCGCTTCCTGGCGGGCCAGCGGAAGGCCGTGGCAGAGATCCGGGCCGCGCTGGAAACCGGCGACGAGACCACCGCCGAACGCATCGCGCACACCACGAGAGGCGTTGCCGGTAACATCGGCGCCGTCTCGGTGGTCGCGCTGGCGGCCGACGTCGAGCGGGCCATCCGGGAGCGCCTGCCGCGCGGGCGCACGAATGGGATGCTCGACCAGCTGGATACCGCGCTCGGCGAGCTGGTGGCGAGCCTCGACCGCGCGCTGCCGCTCCGCGAGGAGAGATCGCAAATCGCGGTCGACGCCGAGAGCCTGCGGACGGTGTGCGCCCGCCTCGAGGCCCTCCTCCTCGACGGTGACGCGGAGGCCGCCGACGTCCTGAGCGAGAACGCCGACTTGCTCCATGCGGCATTTCCGCGTGACTACCGTCCGCTCGAGTCCGCGATCGCCTCGTTCGATTTCGACGGCGCGGTCGCGATTCTCCGGCAGGCTTCCGAGGTCCTGCAGTAGCCATGACCGCTCCCGGCGCACCCCATTCGCAGCAGGCGAGCCTCGAGAGAAACATTTGATGCACGCATTCGACGCTGCCGAGAAGCCGACGGTGCTGGTGGTGGACGACACGCCCGACAACCTTGCGTTGATGAGCACCCTCTTGAAGGGTCTCTACAAGGTGAAGGTGGCGAACACCGGCGAAAAGGCGCTCAAGATGGTCGCCGCCCATCCGCCGGATCTGATCCTGCTGGACGTGATGATGCCGGGGATGGACGGGCGGGAGGTCTGCCAGCATCTCAAGGAGAACCCGCGCACCGCGAGTGTCCCCGTCATCTTTCTCACGTCGAACGACCAGGAGCACGACGAGGAGCTCGGCCTCAACCTCGGCGCGGTCGACTACATCACCAAGCCGTTCTCGATCCCGATCACGCTGGCGCGCATCCGCAATCACATACGGCTGAAACAGCAGGCCGATCAGCTCGCGGCGATGGCCGTCGAGAGCGACCGGTTGAGGGACGAGGCGCAGAGGGCGACGCGCGCCCGCGAGGACGTGGTCGCGGTCGTCGCCCACGACTTGCGAAACCCGCTCACGACCATCCTGATGGCGGCCCGGTTCCTGGAGGGCCGGGCGGGAGACGACCCCTTCCTCGCACCGGCCAAGGTGGGCGGGCGCATCACCCGCGCCGCATCCCGTATGGAGGCCTTGATCAAGGACCTGCTCGACCTGGCAGCCATCGACGCTGGCCAGCTCGCCGTGGACCAGCAGCCCATCAAGGTGCAGCCGCTCGTGGCCGAGGCCATCGAGATGATGTTGCCGCTCGCGAAGGGCAAGGACCTGCACCTGTCTGCGCGCGTGGAGAACGAAGACGTGCTGCTCTCCTGCGATCGTGGCCGCGTGCTGCAGGTGTTCGCAAACCTCATCGGCAACGCCATCAAGTTCACGCTCTCCGGCGGACGGATCACGGTGCTCGGGGTGGTCGACAACACCGCGTACCGTTTCACCGTCCAGGACTCGGGACCTGGTATCTCCGCGGACCAGCTGCCGCACATCTTCGACCGCTACTGGCAGGGGCGCAGCTCCGACCGGCGTGGGGTCGGCCTCGGGTTGTCGATCGCGGCCGGCATCGTCGCGATGCACGGCGGACGGATCTGGGCCAACAGCGAGCTGGGCAAGGGCAGCTCGTTCCACTTCACCCTTCCTCGCGTCGGTTGACCGAAGACTGTCGACTGTCGACTCTCCCTCAGTGGATGTCTTCGATCTTCCAGGCGCCCTTCTCGCGCACGAACATCACCGTCATCGAGCTGCCGACCGCCATCGTCGCGCGGTCGCCGGTCTCCTCGATCTGCGCGGTCGTGAGGCCCTGCTTGATGGTCTCGACCTTGTTCTGCAGCTGCGTGTGCTCCTCCTTGCCGGGGGCCCACGCGGAGGCGAGGCGGTCGGCAGTGAGGCCTTCCTTGTGCGCGTCGGGGGTGTAGCGAAGGAGCACGTCGAACCGCTTGTTGTCCCAGGCGCGGATGAAACCCACGATCGCCTGGCGGGGGGTCGCCTGCGAGTAGAAGTCGAGCGCCTGGCCCTCGACGCGCCACTTGCCGTCTTCGTAGACCATCGTCACGGCGTCGCCGTTCTTCAGCGGCACGACGGCGGTCACGTACGGATCGCCCGAGTCCTTCGCGAGGGATCTCCCGAGCTCGAGCGCCTCCTTGCGGTTGTCCTTCACGAGCTTGCGGAAGGCTTCCGGCGTGATGGACCGCTTCGCGTCGTCGGAGAGCATCGCGTACGCCTCGTCCGCGCGCCCCTCGGCGATGGCGTCGCCGTAGGCGCGGAGCGTCGCCTTCGGAGAGCTCGCACCCCGTCCGAAACAGCCGGTCGTGACCGGTCCGACCATCATCAGGGCGAGCAGCAGAGCCGTGAGCGCCCGGCGTGACATGCCCCGTTTCTACCATGCCTCGCGGTCGAGAGTCTGCCGCATCGGCGCCCATGGACGGGAGAAAGCTCGACGCCGTAGACCGTAGACCGTAAACCGTACGACCGTAGACCGCGATGGAGAAGGTCAGCCCGCCGCTCCCGCTCCCCCGCGCGCTCGTGGTGGTGATCCGGCCCTTCCAGGTCTTCTTCCGGACCTCGTCGGCGAGCGGCATCGTCCTCCTCGCCGCGACCGTCGTCGCGATGCTGTGGGCGAACTCTCGGTTCGCGTCGATCCACGCGCGCATCTTCGCGCAGCCGCTGCCGGTGCAGATCGGCGAGGTCACGCTGCACTGGCCGGTCCAGGCGTGGATCAACGACGGTCTGATGGCGGTCTTCTTCTTCCTCGTCGGGATGGAGATCAAGCGCGAGCTGGTCGTCGGCGAGCTCAACTCGTTCCGTCGCGCGCTCCTCCCGGCGTGGGCGGCGCTCGGAGGGATGCTGGTCCCTGCCGGGATCTACTTCCTCTTCAATCGCCATGGAGCGGGCCGGCCCGGATGGGGCATCCCGATGGCGACCGACATCGCCTTCGCGCTCGGCTGCATCGCGGTCGTGCGCGGCCGCGTGGCGCCTGCGCTGGCAGTGTTCCTCACCGCGCTCGCGATCTTCGACGACCTCGGTGCGATCGTGGTCATCGCGGTGTTCTACGGCCACCACGTGCAGATGCACTGGCTGATGGTCGCGGGCGGCGTGACCGCGGTCCTCGTGCTCGCGAACCTCTTCGGCGTGCGCTCGCCGTTCGTCTACTTCGTGCTCGGCGTCGTGCTCTGGTACGTCGTCATGAAGACCGGGATCCACCCGACCATCGCCGGGGTCGTCGCAGGGTTCTGCATCCCCGCGCGCTCCACGAAGGACCCGAGCGAGATCATCGGCGAGCTCGAGGGGGAGCTCGAGCACCTGCGCGTCGCGCTCTCGCGGGTGGACGGTGCCCGCGACATGGACGAGGGAAACGCGGCGCTGCGGGCGATCGAGTCGCACCTCGAGGACGTGCAGCCGCCGCTCAACCGGCTGACGAACGGCCTGCACGCGCCGGTGTCGTTCGTCGTCGTCCCGCTCTTCGCGCTCGCCAACGCCGGGCTCTCCTTCGCGGGCACCACGCGCGCGGACGTCGTGTCGCCGATCTCGCTCGGCGTGGCGCTCGGGCTCTTCTTCGGCAAGCAGATCGGGGTCTTCCTC
>JBKJQC010000983.1:0-3301 GCA_046593995.1 Polyangiales bacterium | reverse complement strand
GTCGACGAGGAGACCGCCCCCGAGCTGGTGAGGTCGAAGATCTACTGGTTCAACGACATGGACTGGCACGGCGTCGAGCCTGCGCCCTACTTCCGCTACTCGATCCGCGTCGACGGCGTGTTCGAGCCCTCCTTCCTGCGCGACGTCGAACGCGCGCTCCGCACCTGAGCGGCGCTTTCGCCGCGCGGACGCAACGGCTAGCGTGTGGGGAATGCGCTCGCTTTTCTTCACCGCCCTCACCACCCTCGCGTCCCTCGCCGCGATCTCCTGCTCCAGCTCGGAATCGAGCGCGCCCGCGACGGCCGACTCGGGCACCGGAGCCGACACGGGGACCACGTCGGACGCTCCCGCGGGCGAGGCCGGGCTCGATCCCTCGGGCCTGCCGAAGTGCGGAAACGCGCCGTGGGTCGTGGTGCAAGGCCTCATCCAGATCCAGGATCCCGCCGGCATCAAACCCGCTGCCGGCGCGAAGATGACGGCGTCGTGCAGCAGCGAGTCGATCACGCTTGGCGCCGACGGACGCTATGCGATTGCGATGCAGAAGGACCTCGTCGCCCACGTGAAGCTCGAGGCGATGGGCGCGATCACCGCCATCCTCGGCGACTTCAAGGTGACGACGGACTCGGTGATCAACCTCACCATGCTCCCCGCCATCTTCAAGGCGTTCATCGACGGCTGGAAAGACGGCGAGCCCGCGGTGTTCATCCTCGTCGACCCCAAGGCGATGACCGGCGTCTGCTCCACGAAGGACGGCGTGTCGCTGACGCTGAAGGATCAGCCGAACGCCTCGGTGAAGTACTTCGCGGAGGGCACCCTCCCGCAGATCGATCCCGCTGCGACCATGAGCACCAAGGCCGGCTACATCGCGGTCACCGGCGCGACGGGCACCCATGTCGAGTTCACCGCCACCAAGGCGGGCTGCACCGTCGGCCTGCCCGTGGTCTTCACCGGCAAGCTGCGCCTCGAGCCGAACGTGATCAACGAGTCCAAGGTCAACGTGAACAACCCGATCTGATCACCCCACGACCAGGCAAGGCGCGCTGAACGCGCGATCGTCGGTCGGTCCGGTCTGCACGCGCGCGTAGAGCCCGCACGGCTCGCCCGCGATCAGGTACACGCCGTAGTTCACCGTCTCGCCGAGGTCGTCCTCCTCGGCGTGGAAGTAGCGCTGCGCGATCCAGCGTCCGGGTCGCGCGTGCGCGATCGACGCGCGCCAGATGTCGTCGGTCACGCGCACGCCGAGGATGACCTCTTCGCCCTCGGCGCCGTAGTCGCTCTTCAGCACCCACTGGTCCTTCTCGACGAAGAGCCGCTCCTCGTGCACGCGCTCGAGCCGCTGCGTCGGCGGCACGTACTCGCGGATCACCTCCTGCGCGCGGGGCGAGAACCGATGCACGTGCTCCCACATGAAGGCCATGGCGCGCTTGTTCTGCGGGAGGACCGCGCCGAAGGGGTTCACGACGGCGACCTTCTCGTCGAGGAGCGCGTCGAACACGACGGTGAGCGGACCCTCGAGCGGCTTCACGTCGGCGATCGTCTCGTCGTCCCACGCGCTCATGCGCTCCCCCCACCAGTCGGTCTTGTAGTGACGGAGGACGATGGGCACCGGGACGTCGAAGAGCCGCAGACCTTCGGGCCCGCCTTCGAGGTTGTAGGGCGAGCCGAGCACCACCTCGAACCCGCGGTCCTCGAACCACTTCCGGTAGAGGCGCACGAGCGAGAGATCCTCGGTGAACTCCGTCGGGTAGACGAGGCCGACGGTGCGCGGGACGGCACCGGACCACCCGCGCAGGCCGTGCTCGCCGATCGCCTCGACCATCGCGCAGAACCGCGCCTCCATCTCGGCGTTCGGATCGCGCGCGAGACCGTGCTCCTCGGCGACGAGGGCGTTGAGGATCACGGCCTCGGCCTCGCCGGTCGGCGTGTCGCAGTTGAGCTCCGCGATCTGGTACCCCTCGTCGGTGACGAAGACGTCGGCGCGCGCGATGCCGTGCCACATCGGCGAAGACGCGATCCACATCGCCTTCTGGAACGGTGTCAGCGCGAAGAAGGTGTCGAGGAGCTCGGGCTCGCCTTCGACGATGCGACAGAGCTCCTCGTAGACCTCCGCCACGTCGGCCGCCGCTCGGTACATCGCGCGCTGCCGGGCCGACTGCACGAAGACCGGCTCGCTCCGGAAGCGCGGCTTGCCGTCGATCCAAGGGTCGGTGAGGACTCCGCCCTCGACGATGCGCGCCGCGAACGCGTCGTAGTCTCGGTCATCCCCGCTGGCGCTCATCTCACGCGAGTCGTGAAATCGAGAGCGCGGTCGCGAGGTAGCTCACCGCTTCGAGGATCCCCATCCCTTCGTTGCGCTCCGCCGAGATGCCGTCGTCGAGCTTCCCGCCCCACAGCCGGAAGGGGAACCCGAGGAGCAGGCTCTGCACCAGGATCTGTCGCACCGGCCAGAGCGCGAACACGAAGAGGAGCGCGATGCCGTACCCCTTGAGCGACACGCCCCAGCTGACGAAGTCCCCCTCGAGCGCGCGGCCGATCACGATCGCGATCGCGATGGCGACGCCGCCGTAGCTGATCGCGGCGGCGAGGTTCTCCCCCTGGATCTGCTCCGCGTCGTCGTAGACGGTGAGGAAGCGGAAGAGCGAGACGAAGACGTGCAGCGTCACCTGCGCGAGCACGAAGAAGGTGAGCGAGAGACCGACGCTCTCGAGATCGTTTCCGGCGACGGCGCGCGAGGTGATGATCCCGGTCGCGACGTAATGCGCACCGGCAGCGACGCCGGCGGCGATGTTACCGCGCTCGATCTCCGCAGGCAGCCGCGATCGTAGCAGCAGCATCAACCCCGCGCGACCGCTCACGACGAGGAGCGCGAGACCGAGGAGCGCCATCGCGCTGACCCACATCGCGTCGCGCGCGAGGTTCTTCCCCTCGACGCAGTTCTTCACCGCGGCCGAGGCGATGAGGAACACCGCGAGGATCTGCCCGACCTGCAAGAGCCGCTGTGCGGGGTTCCCCTTCGACCCGAAGTCCGCCTTCACGGTGTGCGCCGGCGAGAAGATTCGCTGCCCGATCCGCAAGATCGTCAGTAGCCCCAGCGTGACGGCCACGCCGAAGCCGAGGACGTACACCGGCTTCATCTCCATGACCGAACGCTACGGGATCGAGGGTCGGGGTCACAAGGACCCAATCGCTCCAAGTTTTCCGCACGCCGCATCTGCGATTCGCCACCTTCGGTCCATCCACGTTTCGCGGCACGGATTGAACACGGAGGCACGGAGGCACGGAGGCCAAGAGAGTGCTGCCG
>JBKJQC010000954.1:0-3941 GCA_046593995.1 Polyangiales bacterium | reverse complement strand
CGCACATGCCGCGCCGCGAGGATTTCGTTCGTGTCGTCGCGGACATGCGATACGCTCTCGGCCGCACATGTCCCAGAGGGCGCGCCCGGAGAACCGAGGCGAGCAGCTTGGCCAAGCGCTCGCGCGGGCACTCGGCGGCAGCACCCTCGGGGATCGCTGGATCATCGAGGGCCTGCTCGGCGTCGGCGGCATGGGCGTCGTCCTCGGCGCGACGGATGGTCCCGACGGTGCGCCGGTCGTCGCGAAGGTGATCGCTCCGCAGCTGGCGCCCGCGCAGTGGGCCGCGTTCGTGAAGGCCTCGCGCCGCGAAGCACTCGCGCTGCGAAGGCTCTCCGATCGACGCCCGCCGAGCCCGTACATCGTTCGGTTCTTCGACGAGGGGGAGGTCGAGGTCCCGGTCCACCAGAAGGTCGACGGCAACACTTTCGCCGACGACGTGATCCCGATCCGCTACCTGATCCTCGAATACGTGGACGGCGGGCCGGCCGGCACGACGCTCCACGATCGCATCCATCGCTCGCTGAAGGAGACCGGGAAGGGGTTCGCGCCGGGGCGCGCGCGCCGCATCCTCCGGCACATCGCGCGCGCGCTGAGCGACATCCACGCCGAGCGCTTGGTGCATCGCGATCTCAAGCCGACGAACGTGCTGATCGCGGGCACCCCGGGTGAAGAGGTCGCAAAGGTGACCGACTTCGGCATCGTGCGTGTGCAGGACGACGCGTCGACGAGCGGCGTCGTCGCCGTCTCGGTCGGCTATTCGGCGCCGGAGCAGTACGTCCCCGGCAACCAGCTCGTCGGACCGCAGTCCGACATCTTCTCCTTTGGCGCGCTCGCGTACGAGGTGCTGACCGGATGCGCGCTCTTCCCGCAGGAGGCGCAGAGCTCGCTGGTCGCCGCGCGGAGACCCAATCGACACTCGTTGCTCGACGCCCCGACGGTGCACGGGACCTACCCGCACGCCGTCGAGCAGGTGCAGGCGATCGACAAGCTGATCCAGCAGGCCACCTGGCCGAAGATCGACGGACGGCCGCAAGACGTCCGTGAGCTGTGGCGCGCGCTCGACGCGCAGCTCGCGGCGGTCGAAGCGATCCTCGCTCCGACGAGCGAGGCGCACACGGTCGTCCGCATGTCCCACGCGACGATGCCGGCCGTGCGTGCCGAGATCATCGCCGGTTCGCCGCCGGCCGAGACGCGGTCGGCGGTCACGGGCGAGGGCGCGGGGGGGGAACGCGAGGCCCGCGAGGAGCCGTGGCACTGGCGGATCCGCGGACGCGACGAAGGCCCGAACACGGTCCTCGACGTCGCCATGGGTGAGGACGGTCGCGCGCTCGCCGTCGGTGAGCGCGGCGTTCGCTTCTGGGACGGAGGCTCGTGGCTCGAGATCCCGTTGCCGGAGGGCATCGCGCGGAACGTCTTCACGTGCGTCGCGCGGCTCGATCCGGATCGGTATGCGCTCGGTGGCCGCGGTGGGCTCCTCGCGTTCCTCACGCGGGGGAACTGGCAGCTGCTGCGCGGCGCAGATGCGTCCGTCGAATACACGTCGCTCTGGGGGAACGAGCAGGGTGTGCTCGTCGCGGCGGGCCTGCGTCCAGGCCGTAGCGCCGTCGTGTGGTGCGCGCGCGCCGGCGAGTGGCTCGCGCCACGGAAGCTCGCTGGAGTCCGCGCCATCCGCTCGATCGCGCCGCAGGGGCCGACTACCGCGATCGGTGTCGGCGATGCGCTCCCGCGCGACGAGAGCGCCGTACCGGCCGGTGGACAGCTGACGGGTGCGCTGGTGTCGATCTCGACCGCGACGGGTGAGCTCCGCGACATGCGCCCCTCCGACGGAGAGATGCCGCGCATCCACGCCATCGCGACCAGTCGGTTCGGGGAAGCGGTCCTCGTCGGCGCCGGCGGTTTCGCGGCGCGGGTGGGCTTCACGGCAGGCGGCCTCGCCGAGATACGGCCGGAGCGCGTCGAGACGCGTCACGACCTGACGGGCGTACGGTTCGACGCGGCCTCGCAGGTCTGGGCCGTCGCGCCCGGCCGCATCGTGGCCCGCACGATCGCGGCGGACGGTCGGCCGGTGTGGCGCCGCATCTGGTGGGGCGCGGGCGACGGGCCTTCGTTGATTCGCGTCTATGCCGCGGGCGACCGCCTGGTCGCGTTCTCGCGCGAGGGTCTCGTCGTCGAGGGCCGGTCTACGGTCCGCGCCACGCGTTCGGAGCGGCCCCCTCCGCTCGTGTGACCCCACTTCCTCGACGCCGCTCCTCGCGTGGAGCGCGACGGCCGCGTCCCGATCCGTGCCGGACAGGGGTGTCGAACGTTCCGTGTTTGCCCGAACGCGACTACGGCGCGCTCGTTCATTCCGTCACGAGGCTGGTGTGCGGCTTGCGAGTACCAACGGCAAACCCGTACCCACCGAGGCATGTCCATGGCCGCGCACTCCGAGAGCCGACCGTCCATCAGCGAGAACCAAACGCGTCCTTCGAGCTCGTCCCGTGATCGCAGTCGCGAACGCAGCGACAAGGATCAGCTGCTCGACACGCAGAGGTCGCGCGAGCCGGAGGCCTGGACGTCGTACGCCTCCGGCGGGTCGGATGATACGGAAGAGCGCGAGGCGATCATGCCGCCGCCGAGCTCGGGCTCCGAGCGGGCGGCCTCGGTCACGTCCGCGCAGACCAACGACCTCCTCGAGTCGCTCTCGATGCTCAGCGAGCGTGTGAAGGATGGCGCGAGCAAGGAAGCGATCGTCGAGACCGTGAAGCGCTTCGCGAAGTCGATGCAGACGAAGGTCGCCAAGCTCGGCGGTGTCGCGCCGCCGACCGAGGGCATCTCGCAACCGAACGACGTGGCGACGAGCCGGTTCTCGATGCCGGCGCGTCTCAGCCTCTCGAACAGCCTCGACGGCTATCGCCCCGATCGCGACGTCGTCGCGCCGATCTCGGTGCGTCCGAACGCGATGGAGCTCCTGTGGATCTGCGGCGACTGCGGCGAGCACTACCCGCGCGCGCGCGAGTGCCCGGAGGAGTGCGCGTCGTGCGGCGCGCCGAAGCAGCATTTCTACGCTCCGATCGAAGACTGACGCGAGCTCGCTCGATGGCTATGGCCGACGGTTCCGAAGAGAGCCGCCGGCCGTTCTTCGTCGTGCGATCGCGAGACCGAGCGCTCCGAGGATCCACGTCGTCCACGTCGTACGCGCGCCCGTCGTGCGGCACCCGCACCCCTCGCCTTCGAGCGGCCCGCTCTCGAGGGACCCGGGGCCTTCGAGCTCGGAGTCGAGCGCTCCGTCGAGCGTGTCCGAGGTGGACGTGTCTCTGGTCGACGTGTCCTCTGACGACGTGTCGCCGGGGACGAAGGCATCGCTCTCCGGTGACGCGGGCACGGTGTCGACGATCAGCTTCGGCCCCTTCGCGGTGCTCGCCTCCTTCGAGAGATAGTGCGCACCGTTCGCGTCGTTCGAGACGATCGCGAAGCCGGCGATGCCCTTCGCGACGATCGAGGTCACGTCCCACTCGATGGCCTGATCGGGATCGACGGTCCGCACCGGACCGTGCGCGACGGCGTCCCATGTCGGCTTGTTCGCCCAGGTCAGCGTGGTCTCACCCCACGAGGTGCTCGGGACGGCGTGCACCGCCCCCGAGCCACCGGTGGCGGATGGTGACGACGACGTCGCGAGGCGCAGCGTCGCGCGGACGACCTTGCCGCTCGGAACCGCGAAGCGCAGGAACGTGATCTGCGTCGCGGTCGTCGTGCTCCCTTCGACGGCGAGATCGAGCGTGTCTGCGTACACGCCGGTGGACCCCTGATCGGCGGTGACGTCGTGGATCACGCCGAGCTCCGCGTGCGTCGCGCCGCTCGCATCGGGCGCGCTCGCATCGGGCGCGCTCGCATCGGGCACGCCCGCATCGACGGGGGTCGGCGTGCCGCAGATCGGCGTCATCGTCCCCTTCGTACCGGTG
>JBKJQC010000907.1:0-3624 GCA_046593995.1 Polyangiales bacterium | reverse complement strand
GCGACCCAGGGGGACCGGGATCGCCTTCATCCATTTGCCGCAGGCGAACGCGTAGAAGTCGTCACACGGCTCGACGGAGCGATCGAGCGCGGTCTCGTCGATGCCGTGCAGCACCGGCGCGGCCTCGGTCGTGGTGGTCGTGGTCGTCGTCGTGGTGGTCGTCGGAGGGGGCGCCACGGGGATCGGGGTCGGGGGGATCGCCGGCGGGCTCGAGGCACCACAAGCCGACAACAGCAACAGAGCGACGATCGAGGGGGCGCGCGTCCTGACGTGCATGGTGCGCGAGGCTCGTCCCGCGCGCGTCCGGAAACAAGCGGTTTCCGCGCCCTCACCGGCCGTCGTGTCGCGCTCGCACGACGCAGCGAGCGGTGGCACGCAGTTCGCTGCAAATCGCAGCGCGTCATGCGAATCCGAGCGCCCCTGCTTGTTCCAGTCCTCGTCTCCCTCGCGGTGGTCGCGTGCCGCAGCGAGAATGGCGGCGCGCCGGACGCCACGGGGGGCGGCCCGCCGATCGAGCGCGCTGCGGCGCTCGAGGCGTTGGTCAAAGCCAACTGCCAGCACCTCTATTCGTGCGGCGCGATCGCGGGCGGCGAGAAGTACGACACGCTCGACGCCTGCCGGCTCGAAGAGCGCCGCGCCCTCGAGACCGACGTCGAGTGCGCGAACCTCGCGTCGTCGAAGCTGAATGCGTGCGTCACCGCGCTCGCCGACAAGAAGTGCGATCCGCTGGTGAAGAACACGCCGGCAGCCTGCAAGGATCTCTGCGCCCGCTGAGAATCAGTCGACGGGGTCCATGCGGCACTGACCCTGGAAGCTGACCCCGCGCTCGATCGAGATCTGCGGCGAGTGGAGGTTTCCGACGACGCGACCGGGCGCGTACAGCTCGATCGCGGTCTTCGCGCGGATGTTCCCGTGCAGCTCTCCGCCGCGCACGATCACCGTCGCGACGTCGATCTCGGCGTGGATGTCCGCGCCGTCGCCGATGATGAGCGTGTCGTCGCTGCGGATCTCGCCGAAGAAGGCGCCGTCGATGCGAACGCACCCCTCGAAGGACAGCTTTCCCTCGAACTTCGTGCCCCGCCCCAGCAGTGCCGTGATCTCCGTCGGCGTCCTCGACATCGGGGCGCGACTCTATCAGGACTGCCGTCGCGGCCGGACGACGGGCGGGAGCGGCCCCTCGGACGCGTTCCACCCAGAGCCAACCATTCCGTGGCCCCTGCACGGGAATGACGAGGCGTTCAGTGGCTGGGGCGTCAGCAACCGAACGGCTGACCCCCCTCGACCCCCCGACCGCGGCTGTCAGTGGCCTGACGGACCGGGGCCGTGGCTGGCAAAGCCGCAAAGATCTTCGATGCCCGGCCGTAGGAACAGCTCTTGCTGAAGGCGGCCCCCCGCGGGGTCTGTCCCGCTGCCCGCCGTCCGCGCCACGCGCGTCCGAACGAGCGCATGTGTAGTAGGGCCGACGGCCCACAGGAGCATCGACCGTGAACTCGCGCCTCACCCGCCTCGCTCTCGCCCCGGCTCTCGGTCTTGCCGGCTTCGCCCTCGCCTTCGGTGCCACGCAGCGTGCGTCGGCGCAGTACGCGCCGGTCCCCGGAGGGGCTGCCCCTACGGCCTCGGCAACCACGACCGCGACCAGCACCGCGACCGCTACCGCGACCGCCACCGCGACCGCAACGGCTTCCCCGGACCCTGCTGCCACGACGGCTCCTGCCGCGAGCAGCGCCGCGCCCGCGACGAGCACGACGCCGGCGGGTACTGGGGCAGCCGCTCCCGCGTCGGGGACGACCACCACCACCACCACCACGGGCGGCGTCACGTTCGGTGCCGGTGGCGAGAAGAAGGACGAGCCGAGCGCACCCGCGAAGAAAGCGGAAGAGCCCGCCCCGCCGCTCAACCGATTCCGCGGGTCGCTCCTGATCCTCGATCAGTCGATGACGACGAACACCTTCTCGCGTGGCTCGCAGCTCTCGTACTCGCCGCTCTACGAGTGGTGGATCTCGCCGCGCATCACGTACAACTTCTCGAAGTCGTTCCGCATGACGCTTCGTCAGGACCTCTTCAAGGAGTGGACGAACCAGCAGGACACCACGAGCAACAACGAGTGGCGGTACACCGACACCTGGATCACCGGCGGCTTCGGCGCCCCCCTCAAGTTCATCAGCGAGAAGCTCCGAGGCACGCTCGGCTTCCAGCTCCGCCCTGGCATCTCGAGGGAGTCGCGCATCGCGGGGCAGTACTTCACGCTCGGTCCGACCACCGGCCTCTCGTACACGATGGACCTGCGCGGTGAGAAGGCGAGCTCGTTCAAGTCCCTGAACGTCAACGCCGGCCTCATCTACACGCACGCGTTCACCAGGTGCAACGTCCCCTGCTCGAACAACTTCGACCAGGCGGGCATGACGACGGGCGGCACCGCAACCGTCAACAACTCGGTGCGGCAGCAGGCCTTGATGGGCAACCAGCTCGTCTACCTCGTGGGCGCGAGCCTCGACATCGTCGACCACCTCGACTTCTCGGTGACGCAGATCTGGATCTCGCAGTTCGCGAACAAGACGAGCGACGCCGTCGATCCGGTCAGCGGCGCGCCCATCCCGCGCTCCGAAGTCGACACGCGTCTCCGCCACTTCAGCTGGTTCTTCGCGCAGCTGCAGTGGAGCCTCGAAGGGCTCGGCCTCAAGGAGTTCGACCTCGCGGCTGGGTACTACAACTTCAACACCGTCCTCAGCGCGGACTCGACCTCGTATCGCCAGCCGTTCTGGAGCCCGGACGCGCGCATCTTCTTCGACGTCTACGTCCACCTCGACGAGCTCTACGAAACCCTCAGCGGCAAGGAGCAGGGCAAGAAGGGCAAGTCCGGCACCGGCGGCGGCCGCGTCTTCTGATCCCACTCGCCCGCGCGTGACGGGCGTGAGCGAGGCGGCGCGATCTCTCGACCGAGAGGCGCGCCGCTTCGACTTTTGTCGGGTGAGAGACTAGGAACCGGAGATGGCCTTGGACGCGATCAAGGTGGGCGTGGAAGCGCCCGACTTCGAGCTGTCGTCGAGCGAGACCGGCGACAACGGCAAGCCGGGGAAGCCGATCCGCCTCTCGGACTACCGCGGGAAGAAGAACGTCGTCCTCGCGTTCTACCCGCTCGACTTCTCGCCCGTGTGCACCGGCGAGAACGCGTGCTTCGAGAAGACGATGGAGCGCTTCGCCGCGCTCGACGCGCAGGTCCTCGGCATCAGCGTCGACAGCGCGTGGACGCACGCCGCGTTCAAGCGCGAGCTCGGGCTCTCGTATCCGCTCCTCGCCGACTTCCACCCGCGCGGCGAGATCGCGCGCAAGTACGGGCTCTACCTCGAGGAGTCGGGCATCACGGCGCGCGCGACGGTGATCGTCGGGAAGGACGGCGTCGTGAAGTACGTCCTCGTCCAGCAGATCCCCGAGCCGCGCTCCAACAAGATGCTGCTCTCTTTCCTCGAGACGCTGCGCTGAGCCTCGAGACGCTGGCGCGGGATTGAGCTCTGGACCGGGACGCGTCCGGACGTGATTTGGCCGGCGCTCCTCGGACGTGCTGAACTTTCAGCCATGCGGCAGTCACTCATCCGGCGGGCCCTCGCGGCCGCGTCGGCGCTCACG
>JBKJQC010000882.1:0-3040 GCA_046593995.1 Polyangiales bacterium | reverse complement strand
GGGTGGCTGATACCGCCCCCGCGCCGTCGTGGTAACGGCCTCGGCGTGACGTCTCGAACGGATGGGTCGACCTCTTCCCAGGGCGAAGAACGCCACGCGTTTCCGCCGCACATTCATGCGCTGCGCGTGGACCCTGCGCGCGTCACGGTGGCCCACGATCCGAACGCGTTGGCCGAGTGGGTCGACGGCGCCGGCGACGAGCCCGATCTCTTCCGCCTGCTGCCGCCCGCGCCGCGCCGCGCGTTCGATCTCGGCATCCTCGCGAGCGATCCCTGGTTCCACGTCTTCATCGAGGCTCCGCCGGACGTCGACGTGCTCGGCGCCGTCGTCTCGCGCGCGCGTCGACGTCTCGAAGGGCGCGGCACCCCGCACGACGTCGTCTACGTGCACGACTTCGACGCGCCGTCCGCGCCGCGTCCGCTGATCCTCCCGCCCGGCGCAGCGCCCGAGCTCGCCGCCGCCATGGAGGCCGTGCTCGAGGCGATCGACGAGCGCATCCCGCTCCTCGATGCGAGCAGCGACGTCCGCGCCGCGCGCACCGAGCTCGCGAAGGAGCTGCGCGACCGTCAGAAGACGGCGATCACCGACCTCGAGGTCCTGGCGAAGCGCCTCGGCTTCGGGATCAAGACGATCGGCAACGCAGTCCAGACGTTCCCCATCCTGCACGGCAAACCCGTGACGTCCGAGCAGTTCGAGGTCCTCGACGAGGGCACGAAGAAGTCGCTCACCGAAGCGGAAGAGAAGCTCTCCTCCGCCATCGAGGACGCCGCCGAGAAGGTCCGCGTCGGCACGCGCGATCTCGAGGAGGCCGGTCGCGCCCTCGAAGAGAAGATCGCGCGCACGGTGATCGAAGAGGTGATGACGCCCGTCATCCATCGCTTCGTCGACATCCCGATGGTGCGCGCGTGGCTCGAGCGCGTCGCGGAGGAGCTCGTCTCGTCGTTCGAGGATCTCGAGGCGGCGGCGGCCCCGCGCAAGCCGGCGCAGGGCAATGGCACGCAGAAGCCGCGCGTCGAAGAGGAAGAGCTCACCGACCCGGAGATCGCGACGCGCCTCCGTCGCTTCGAGGTCAACGTCTTCGTCACGCACATGCCGGACGACGACGAGGCGCTCTACGGTGGATACGACGCGCGCTCCCTGCAGCCGGAGAGCGCCCGCGCGAGCCGCGCGAGCGAGATCTCCCCAGCCCTCCCGGTGATCTACGAGGACAACCCGACGTTCGCGAACCTGTTCGGGTTCCTCGAGCGACGCGTGCACCTCGGCGCGCTGGTCTCCGACTTCTCGCGCATCCGCGCCGGCGCTCTGCACAAGGCCTCGGGCGGCGTGCTCGTCCTCCGCGCGATCGACGTCCTCGCCGATCCGCTCGCGTGGGATCGCCTGAAGCGCGTGCTCCGCGCGCGCGCCGTCGGCCACGAAGATCCGATCGGGCCCATGGGGTTGTACGCGACGACGCTCCGCCCGCGACCGTGCCCCGTCGACACGAAGGTCGTCCTGGTCGGGACCCACGACCTCTACTCGCAGCTCTTGGAGGCGGATCCCGACTTCGCCTCCCTCTTCCGCGTGAAGGTCGAGATCCCGTCCGAGATCGATCGCAACGCCGATGGAATCCGCGCGCTCGACGCGCACCTCGTGCGGATCGCGAACCGCCGCGGCTGGGGCCCACTCGATCGCAGCGCGCGTGCGCGGGCGCTCGACTACTCCTGTCGCCTCGCCGAGGACGGACGGAAGCTCGCGCTCTACCTCCAGCCGGTCGAGGAGGCGATCGCCTTTGCCACGGTCATCGCGCACGAGCGTTTGCTGGAGAAGGATCTGCTCGACGACGACGCCCCACCTCCTTCGATGCCCGGACCGCGCAACTCGAAGATCCCCTTGTCCCCGGCTCAGAGCGTGCTGCCGCCGCCCCCGGACGAGACGCCGACGACGATCGTCGTCGCTGCGGACGTGGACGCCGCGTGGCAGGAGCGACGCGATCGCACCGCCGGCGCCGAGCGCCACCTGCGCGAGATGGTCGTCGCCGGGGAGGTCCTGCTCGCGACCGAGGGGGAGCGCGTCGGCGTCGTGAACGGGCTCTCGGTGCTGACCACGGGCGACGTGCAGTTCGGCCATCCGATGCGCATCACCGCGGTCGTCTCGATCGGCAACGAGGGCGTGATCGACGTCGAGCGCGAGGCGCAGCTCGGCGGCTCGCTGCACACGAAGGGCGTCGCCATCCTCCGCGGCTTCCTCAGCGGCGCGTTCGGGCAGGAGCGCCCGATCGCGCTCCGCGCGCAGATCGCGTTCGAGCAGTCGTACGGCGAGGTCGAGGGGGACAGCGCCTCGTCGACCGAGCTCTACGCGATCCTCTCGGCGATCTCCGAGATCCCGATCGATCAGGGGATCGCGGTGACCGGCTCGGTGAACCAGCTCGGTGAGGTGCAGGCGATCGGCGGTGTCACGGCGAAGATCGAGGGCTTCTTCGATCTCTGCGCGGCGCGCGGGCTCACCGGACGGCAGGGCGTGCTCATCCCCGTGTCGTGCATCTCGCACCTCGTGCTGCGGGACGACGTCGCGCTGGCAATCGCGGAGGCGAAGTTCCACCTCTTCGCCGTCGAGCGCATCACGCAGGGCATCGAGGTGCTGACGAACTGCCCCGCCGGCGACCGCGACGACGCGGGCCGCTTCCCCGCGAACAGCGTGTTCGGTCGCGTCGAACGGCGTCTCATCGAGATCGCCGAGCGGATGCGACGCGCGGACACACCGGGCGCGGAGGCGTTCGCGTCCGAAGAGGACACCGCGACGAGCTGATTGAAGTACCACTCGGCGTTCACCCTCTCGGGCACCGGCGCATGGACATCGAACTCGAACACCTCGTCGGCGGCGAAATCACCAAGCGCGTTCGACCGGAAGCGGGCGATGGAGAGGTTCGGGTGCAGGTAGTGCCCGCATGGCGTGCAGGGCTTCGAGCCGATCAAGCTGCCCCCACGACCGGAACCCGTTGCTCGTCCCCTTGCACTCGCCCTCGCGCTTGCAGCGTGTGCGGCCGAAGACGGCGAGCCTGTCC
>JBKJQC010000871.1:0-5007 GCA_046593995.1 Polyangiales bacterium | reverse complement strand
AGGATACGGTCACGCCGGAGGAGGAGATCAAGAGCCCGCTCGTCCTCGAGTTCCTCGACTTGAAGGACGAGTACTCGGAGTCCGATCTCGAGGAGGCGTTGATCCTTCGCCTCGAGCACTTCCTTCTCGAGCTCGGCGGGGACTTCACCTTTGTCGGGCGCCAACGCCGACTGCGTGTGGGGGACGCCTGGTACCGCGTGGACCTGTTGTTCTTCCACCGCGTGCTCCGGTGCCTCGTGGTCATCGACCTGAAGCTCGGCGACCTCACGCACGCCGACGCCGGGCAGATGCACCTGTACTTGAACTACGCACGGGAACACTGGATGCGCGCCGGCGAGAATCCGCCGGTCGGCCTGATTCTCTGCGCGAAGAAGAATGCGGCGGTGGCGAAGTACGCGCTCGACGGGCTGCCGAGCAAGGTGCTCGCCGCGGAGTATCGGACGACGCTTCCCGACGAAGAGCTGCTCGAGCACGAGCTGGAGAAGACGCGGCGACAGCTCGAGTCGCGGCCGGCGAAGCCGTCGCGCCGGCGGTGACGTTCGGTCACGGTCACCTGGCCGAAACCGCATTCTGCAACGCACGGGCACGCACCTGTTCCGCAGCCTCGATCAACAGCTTCGCGTCGATTCGGCGCTTGAACCGGAGCACGGCGCCGGGGATCTCGCCGTCGTCGCATGCCAGCGACACGTCGATGCAAACGATGAGCGGGCGCGAGGCGGCCCCACGGAGCGCCTGCAGTTTCCAACGCAGATACTCGGGCGTGTAGAAGCCGACGACCTCGACCAACACAAGGGTTCCGTCCGGGTGGCGCAGTGTGAAGTCGGGAAAGAAGGAACGCCCGTGCACGGAGATCGCGTCCGCTTCGCGCAAGAGCACCCAGGCGGTGCCGAGTCGTCCCAGATCACGCGCGAGCGCGCGCTCGACGGCGCTGTCGGCGTCCTTGGGGAGCTTGTGGGTGCGCGCGATCCGGTCGGTCGCATCGATGTGCACGACCAGCGGTTCGCCCTTCAGGACGCAGCGTGCTTCGAGTCGGAATCCCGTCGTCGCGACGACGGCGGGGAAGAACGACGCCAACGCGAATCCGTATTTGGTCGTATGCCGGAGAATCGACAGAGGCCCGGAGACTTCGAGCCGGGTGCCCTTCTCGCCAACGGCGTACGTACAGAGGAGACCTGCGAGCTTCGCAAAGCGAACGACGGCGCGTACGTGCTCGCGTACGTCGACGGTGACGCGCTCGCTGCGGAGAAGAAGGCCTTGCACAAGCGCGAGATTGTACGCCTCCACGATCTCAGCCGCGGTTGCCGCAGTCGTGGGCGCGATGATGCGGCGGCGAGCTGGTCGATCCGCGAACAGCGCCCGGGTCAGCTCGTCGACCCCGATCGAAAGGCACCGAGCAGCGCAAAATAGCGCGGCATCACGAACGAAGACGTCCTCACGTGCGGCGTGTTCGAAGGTGACTGCCCGAACGTGCGACGGGTCGAGCTTCGCGTCGACGTCCGTCTTGAAACGGCGCGCCAGCACGTGCGCGATGCCATCGGCGACACGCGACGGTGCGCCGTGCTCTCGCGCAATGGCGCGCACCCGGGCGGGGAGGTCGGCGTCGCGGTCTCCGATCGTTCGACCAACGTATTCGTCGAAGGCGTCGACGACCGCGCGCACCCAAACCTCGTCGCGGCTGGTGAGGTACCGAGGCAACGCCCGGCCGGGATGCCCCTCACGCGACGTCACGAGCAGCAGTTCGGCCGGCAGCATGACGCCTCCTCCGCGCGCGGGTGCGCGCTTCGTCCACCGTGTCCATCGTCACGAGCTCGTACGCGATGGCTCGCTTGCCCTCGCTCGGGCGAAGAATGCGCCCGATGCGTTGCACGTGCTCCCGCGCCCCGAGCGCGCCCGCCACGATGACGGCGACGTTCGCCTCCGGCACGTCGACGCCTTCGTTGAGTACGCGCGCGCTGCAGATTGCGCGGACCCGTCTCTCACGGAACGCAGCGAGGATCGCGTCGCGCTCTGCCCGAGCGACATCCGCGGTGATCACGGGGATCAACGCGTCCTCGGCGATGGCGTAGGCGTCGTCGGCGGTTGCGGTGAAGAGTAGGGAGCGATCCGGTCGGTGCCGCGCGAGGAGCTCGCGAACCGCCGTGCGCTTGGCGGCCGGAAACGAGGCCAACGCGCCGGCGCGGTACATTGCAGATAGGACGTCGCTTCCTCCCTGGGTTCGCGCGATCGCGCGGACGCAAGTGATCCAGTCGGCATCGGGGTTGGTGCGCAACACCTCGCGTCGCATCGCCGTGAAGCGCTCCATGTCGGCTTCGTAGCGGCGTCGCTCGTCCGCGGTGAGCGCCACGTGAATTCGAATTACCTCGAGCGGAGCAAGATCCTTCCCTGCGAGGTCCTCGATTTCCAGCTCGAAGACGACGGGACCAATGAGTTCGCGAAGCCGCTCCGCGCCGAGCGTTCCCGGCACCGGCGGCGTCGCGGTCAGTCCGAGCCGTATCGGCGCCGCGCACATCTCCAGCGCTTCGGCGCGGATGCCTCCCGCGAAGTGATGCGCTTCGTCGACGACGACCATTCCGAACGCGTCACCGAATCGATCGAGGCAACGGTAGGCGCTCTCGAACGTCATGACCGTGATCCGCGCGATGCTGTTCATCCCGTCACCGACAGCGCCGATCGGATCGCCAAACTGCGCGCGCAGGACCGCGATCCATTGCTCGAGGAGCACGCGCGTTGGTACTAGGACCAGCGCGCTCACCCCCGCGCGCGCCATTGCAGCACACGCGACCCGCGTCTTCCCGCTGCCGGTGGGGATCGCGACGATCCCTCGCCTGCCGAACGTGTCGAACGCCACGATTGCCTGCTCTTGATACGGTCGAAGAGAGGGGGCCTCGACGGTGTGGCTCACCGCCCGAACGGCTTTCGGCAGTTCGTCGTTGACGTCGATGCCGTGCAGCCGCGCGGCGTGAAGCAGGGACGCGTACTGGTACGCGGGCGCGCGATGAAATCCGGTTCGCTCGTCGAAGCGGATCCGGTCTTCCAGCGCGGCGACGTCGCCGTCGACACGTAAGGTGCCGCGATCGAACGAGAGGCGCACCGTGGGCATGCACGCGCACCGAAGCAGTCATTGTGCCAGCGGCCGCCTTTGTCTTTTTCGCGCAAATCCCGCTGAAGACTGCCGGCGGACAGGCGCCCGCCGCCGGCGGCGCCGGCGGCACGTCCCCTGCGCAGGTTCGCTGCGCTTTGCCCCCGTGCGGCTCGTTCGAGTCCGCGCAGGAGGCCCATGGCGACGAAGAGAGAACGAAAGCACCGCCACATGGAAGTGTCCGGACACGTGACGCTCGACAGACGCCTTCCCGAGTGGGAGGCCGAGCTCGTCATCGCCGCGCTCGACCGTCAGCACGGTGCGCGCCCTACGCCCCTCGAGGAGGTCATCGATGTCGCGCGGTGAGCAACGACGCTCGTGGGTCGCCTACGTCCGGGTGAGCACGGCCGGGCAGGCCGAACGCGATCTCTCGCTCCCCGCCCAGCGACACGCGATCGCCGCGTACGCGCATGCGCACGGCGCGACGATCGCTCGCGAGTTCGTCGAAGAGGGGCACTCCGGGACCGACCCTCGCCGCCCCGCGTTCCAACGCATGCTCGAGGACGCGCTGCGCCCGGGAAGCGACGTCGCCGTCATCGTCGTCCACCACTCGTCCCGATTCACCCGCGACGCGATGGAGGCGCGCGTCGTGAAGACGAAGCTCCGTCGCGCGGGCATCCGTGTGTGCTCGGTGAGCCAGGACCTGCCCGACGATCCGATGGGGAAGCTGATGGAGGGCTTCTTCGAGTGCATCGACCAGTACGAGTCGGAGCTGAACGGGCTACGTACGTCGGCGGCGATGGCTGAAGCGGTACGACAGGGGTTCTTCCCGGGAGCGCGTCCGCCGTTTGGGTTCCGCACGCGCGCGGTCACGATCCGTGAGGGCGTGGTGCGCCACGTGCTCGAACCCGACGAGAGCGAGGCGGAGATCGTGCGTGAGATCTACCGGCTGTACGTTACCCACGGCGGCGCGAAAAGGCGGTCGCGCGGACGCTGAATCAACGTGGGCTCCGCTATCGAACTGGCCTCGCGTGGAACAAGAACGTCGTCCTCGACGTCCTCGACGAGGAGGCAGTCGCGGGCACGTACTGGTGGGGCAAGCGCCGCGACGGCGTCGCGCGGCCACGGGAGGAGTGGCTCTCGATCAAGGTGACGCCCATCGTCGACGCCGAGGTGTACGCGTTGGCTCGACGCCTTCGACGTGATCGCGATCTCGGTGGAGGAGGAGGACGTGCCGTGGCGCGGCCGCGCGTTCTCTCGGGCGTCGTGTCCTGCGGACGCTGCGGCGCCAGCTGTCAGCTCGAGACCTCGGGCAAGACGATCGACGGCAACCGTTACCGCTACTGCTACTACAGCTGCCGCGCGTACTGCCGCACCGGCAAAGAAGCGTGCCCCGGCGTCCGCGTCGCGACCGAGGTGCTCGACGAGGCCGTGCTCGCGCACCTCGCCGAGGTCGTGTGCGCTCCTCGACGGGTCGAGGAACTCGCGAAGCTCGTCGCGGGAAGGGGACCGGTGCTCGACGATCTCGGGGCCGCATGGCGCGCGTTCATCGCCGCCGACCACGACGTCGGCCGCGCGTACGTCATGCACCTGATCGAGCGGGTCGACCTGTACGACGACCGGGCGTCGGTCGTCGCGAAGCGCCGGCCCACCGCCGAGGTGTGAGAGAATCGGACGAGAGCGGCGCCCGGCCGCGCGGATGGGCGCTGGATTGAATCCCAAAAGAAAACGCGGCCCTCGGCGGGTCGCGTTTTCTCTCACTACCTCACCCCGTTAGCTCCGGAGGAAGGGCTCGAACCTTCAACCCATCGGTTAACAGCCGATTGCTCTGCCATTGAGCTACTCCGGAATGGCACATCTCGGAACCCCGAGAGGAGGCGGCATCGTAGTCGCTGCAGCGCGTTGATCAACCCGAATCTGCAGGATTC
>JBKJQC010000668.1:0-14505 GCA_046593995.1 Polyangiales bacterium | reverse complement strand
GTCACCGAGACGCGGGCCCGGCGGGATCGAGATCTCGCTCGGATCCGACGATCCCTTGTTCGATTTCTGCAGCAGATCTTCGTATGCGGCGAGGCGCGCCTTGCTCTTTGCCTGGCGTGCGCGCGGCGATTGACGGACCCACTCGAGCTCCATCTTCAGCTTTCGCTGACGCGCGGACTCGGACTTCTCTTCCTTCTCGAGGCGCTGCTGCTTCTGCTCGAGCCACGAGGAGTAGTTCCCCTTGAAGGGGATCCCCGCGCCGCGATCGAGCTCGAGGATCCACTGCGCGACGTTGTCGGGGAAGTAGCGGTCGTGGGTGACGGCGACGACGGTGCCGGGGTAGTCGTGGAGGAAGCGCTCGAGCCACGAGACGCTCTCGGCGTCGAGGTGGTTCGTCGGCTCGTCGAGCAGCAGCATGTCGGGCCGCTCGAGAAGGATGCGGCAGAGCGCGACGCGACGCTTCTCGCCGCCGGAGAGGTGCTTGATCTCAGCGTCGGGCGGGGGGAGTCGCAGCGCGTCCATCGCGATGTCGACCGCGCGATCGAGGTTCCACAGGTCAGCCGCGTCGATCTTGTCTTGGAGCTTCGACTGCTCGTCGAGCACCTTGTTCATCTCGTCGTCGGTCAGCTCTTCGCCGAGCTTCGCCGAGAGCTCCTCGAACTTCGTGACCAGGCCGCGTTGCGGGGCGACCGCTTGGTCGACGGCCTCGCGCACCGTCTTCGCGTCGCCGAGCTCGGGCTCCTGCGCCAGGTAGCCGATCTTCGTGCCCGGATGCGGCTTCGCCTCGCCGAGGAACGTCTTGTCGACGCCCGCCATGATGCGGAGGAGCGAGCTCTTTCCCGAGCCATTCGCGCCGAGCACACCGATCTTCGCGCCCGGATAGAACGAGAGATAGATGTTCTGCAGGACCTTCTTGTCCGGCGGATGGACCTTCGAGACGTCCTGCATCGTGAAGATGAACTCGGGCATGCCCACCTCCATAGCCGCGTGTGCGATGGGGCGACAACGCGTGCTCGCGTGGGGCCTGGCCCTGTCGCGCCGCGTCCGGAGCTGCCTCCACGCGAGCATCCACTTGCTCTACTCGACCGACCCGAACCGGACGCAACGACCAGAAAAATGCGGGCTGATGCCGATTAGGACTGAGCATCGCGCGTCAGAGGACGTACAAAAGACATCGCCTGTTCGCCGCTGTGAAACGGCAGGGGATGGAGCCGCACATGGACCAGGGTCGCTGCGATCGTTCGAGCTGCAACGTTCATCGTGAAGGGGGCAATCACCACGCCCCGTGTGAGCACACCGCGCGTCGGTTTCCGCTCTTCACGCCGAGGCCGAAGTCGAAGCGAACGCTCACGGCGCGGTCTGGCGCGTCGCACCCGCGCGTACGTAGGCTCCTCGCCCCCTCGCGCCCGAAGGTGAACGTCCGCCTCGCCGGCCACCACGACTTCGGCGACGGACGTCACGCGATCGAGTTCGAAGCGCCCGCGATGGACATGATGCTCTATCACGATCGCGGCGTGACGATCGCGGAGTGGGTGACCACCGAAGGCTTGCTGATCGCGCTCGTTCCCGTCGGCGAGTGTTGAGGGAACGAGTGTCGAGGGCGGCTCCCGCGTGAGCGCGTGAGCGGTCTCGCCGTCGCACGAGACGACGACGAGCCGCGATGCGCAGTCTGCGGCGCGATCGCCGCCGGCCCTTGCGCCTCGTGTCGCGCGTTCGTCTGCGGTGACTGCTCCGTGTTGACCGAAGGGGGCGTCGAGCTGTGGGCCATCTGCGTCCGCTGCGATCGCCGAAAGGGGCGATCGCTCGCCGCAGGGTGGGGCACCGTGACGCTGTGGCTGCTCCTGCTCCTGGTCGGGCTCGCGCTGTTCGCGGGGCTGTCGATCTGGCTCGTGCACTGACAGCCCGTGCGACCGTTGCGTCGTTTTGGCACAACTCGTCGCAACTCGACGTGAGAAGCGCGTCCGGCGCGCACGAGCGGCGCGCCGTCAGCGAATGCGCGGCTCGCGGTACGAATGCCGTGACGGATCGGCACGGTGACGGGCAATCATCACCGTCGGCCTCCGCTCACGCGATCGCCGGAATGATGTGGGCTGGTATGCGACCGAATTCGAGAATCTCACTCCCTATTCATGGCGAGCACCCGCCCGATGCGCTTCGATGTCGGACCCTCGATCCGAGCCCGCCGCTCGCACCTCGGGGCCAGTTGGCGTGCGCACGCAACGTGCAGAGCGAACCGTCTCACGTGCGTCGCGGCTTGCTCGTGCGGCTCGCTCGTGACCCGCTCCTCGTCTCGCAGCATCTCGTGACAGTCCCGCGGGCGTTCGTCCGCGTGAGAGGCAACGCAAATCCATGGCGAAGTCGTTCAAGTCCCGGAAGAAGTCGTCACGTCGGCAGCCGCCCGCGCAGGGTCGTATCGACTCCACCGCGGGAGTGACGGTCGACGTCCCCGATTCCGAGCCGACGAGCGAGCTTGCCGCAGAGAGCGCTGCACCCGAGAGCGCCGCGGCCGAGAGCCCTGTTGCTACCAAGGCCGTCGAGCTCGAGTCGAAGATCGAGCCGGCGAAGATCGAGCCGGTGAAGCTGGACTCGCTGAAGATCGAGGCCGCGCCCGCGTCGAAGCGCGGCAAGGCCGACGACTCCGGTGCGTTCAGCAACGAGTTCTTCGCGAAGAGCGAGGACGAGATCCACGCGGCAGAGGCGCATGAGACGTTCGAGGAGGACATCGCGCCGCCGCCGCCGCATCGTCACGTCGACTCGCGCGCGAAGCGGCTCGTGATGGCCGTCGTCGGCTTCGCAGCGATGATCGGCCTCGCGGGGGCCGTGCTCCGCCGCGCGACGCCGAGACCGGCGTCGGCTGCGGAGATCACGCAGATCGCACCCGAGTCCAATGCGGCTCAGGGCGCGCTGCCGCCGCCCGCGGCGCCCGCGCCCGTCGCGCCTCCCGCGCCCCCGCCCGCACCGGTCGCGCAGCCCGAGCCGGCGAAGGCGGCAGAGCCGGCCCCGGCGCCCTCACCGGCGCCCGAGCCTGCGCCGCCCGCGGCGACGACCGTCGCCCTCGCGCCCGCTGCTCCCGCCGCAAACACTGCCGCTCCCGCGCCGAGCGAGCCGGCGGCCGACCCCGACGATGCGCTCTCCGGCGCGCAGCTTCTCTCGAAGGCCCGCGGCGCGATCGCGTCGAACGCGGCCAGCCGCGCGGCGACGCTCGCGAAGAAGGCGATCGCGAAGGGCGCCGGCGGAAGCGCGTATTACGTCCTCGGCGCCGCGTACCAGACGATGGGCGCGAACGGCGCGGCCAAGAACGCGTACCGGTCGTGCGCGAAGAGCGGCTGCGCCGAGGCGTCCGAGTGCGCCTCGCTCGCCGACGGGATGTGATGCACAATCCATCACCCCCTTGCGTGGTCCCTTTCGCGCTCTGACCCTCGCGCTACTCGCATCCGCGACGGCGTGCGGCGGCGTGCAATACGATCCGAAGACCGCCACCTTCTACGAAGGGAAAAAGGGCGGCATGGTCATGACGCCCAACGGGCCGGTGTTCCACGAGAGCGCCGACGTGCCCGAACGGGTCGTCTCTCGCGATCCGAACGATCCGTGGCGCGCGCCGATCGGCTTCATCCTGCCGAAGAGCGGCAAGTTCACACAGACGAGCACGCCGACGACGATCGCGACCCAGGGCCTGGTCGTCGTCCTCCGCTCGAGCGACACCCTCATGCCGTCGTGGGGCGGCGAGATCCTCGTACGTCTGGACGTGCACGCCACCGCCGCGCCCGGCACCACGCGCGCGGGCGAGAGCGTGGCGATCGTCGTCGACGGAGACTCCGACGAGGTCGGCACGATCGACGAGTCGGCGCTCGCGCAGCTCGGCAGCCGCGATCGCGTCACCGTGATCGACGCGCACGGGCCGCGCGTGTTGGTCCCGACGATGCCCGCGACGCATCGCTCGCTGGCCTTGGCCGCGACCGCGAACCGGCTCGCCGCGGCACCTGCTCCGCGCAATCTGTCAAAGGCGATGGCGCTCGCGAAGACGGCGCTCGGCGCCGTCGGTACGCGTCGCACGCTCGTGCTCACGACCGACGTGGCCGCCAAGGGGTTGGTCGCCGCGCACAACGCCGCGGGCATCGCGACCATCGCGCTCGACCCGAAGTCGCCGACCTGCGTGAGCGACGTGCAGACGTTCGTGCCGCCGGCCGGGCCGATCACGTTCCGCGACCTCACGCTGTTCTTCGACGGAACCCCGGCGCCGTCGCGCATCCTCGAGTCCTCCGGCGGCGAGAACATCTGGACGCTCGAAGGATCCGAGCTTCGGCTCGGCGATCTCCGCGCGGGTGAGGCCCGCTCCGAGATCCTGCGCGTGAGCGTGCCGGCGTGGGTGCCGGGCACGAACTTCAAGTTGCACATCCAAGGGCGTGTCGTCGACGCCGGTACCAGCGTCACGCGCTGGCTGCCGGCGACGCTGCACGGCACGTTCGACAACGATCTCGAGCGGATCGCGGAGTCGCGGCACGGCGACGTCATTGCGTACGCTTCGGCGCTCGCGACGCTGCACCGACTCCACGCGGCGTTCGTGGGTGACGGCGTCGAGGCCTCGGGAGGTCTCCTCTCGCTCGCGAAGATGCAAGCGAGCTCGCTCGCGAGCCTCGCGCACGACTTTCCCGATCGGGGGTTCGCCGAGGACGCCGCGGTGTTGCAGGCGCTGCTCGCCGCCGTCGCGCCGTGATCGTGGGCATCTCGCAGGACGCCGAAGCGGCGCGGTACCTGACCGCCGAGCAGGTGGCGCGCGCGCTCTCCGTCTCGCGATCGACCGCGTATCGACTGATGCACGAGATGGGACGAGTGCGGGTCGGCCGCGTCGTCCGCGTCTCGCGCGAGGCGTTCGAGACGTGGCTCGCGGCGCAGACCGAGAGGGAGCGACGCGAGAGATCGAAGCGCTCGGCGTCCATCCTCGAGCGCCGCGCGGACGGGCAGCTCACCCTCGGGTTCCCGGAACGCAGATGAAGCTCTCGGGTCTCGGTCAGCCTCCAGACGCAGTGATCACTCGTCGGACTTCGTGCGCGCGACGTGCGCTTCGACCGTGCCGCCGTGGAGCTTCAGCACGCGCTCCTCACGCGCGGGGCTGAGCAAGCCGCTCCGCAGCAGGCGCACCACGGCCCGCGGCGCCGCTGCGTCTCTCGGTTGGCGGGCGGCGTCGTCGCGGATGCTGCCGTCGCTCTCGATGATCCTGTTCATGCCTGCTCCCTCGTTCAGGTGCAGGTAGCGCTCTCGCCAAGGGGACGTCAAGCGATCAGCGCGGGCCGCCGCCGCACTTGTTCGGGACGCCGCCGCCGCCGCAGGTCATCGGTGCGACGCACATCCCGCAGTCGAGCGTGCCGCCGCAACCGTCGGCCGCCGGGCCGCACTCGAAGCCCAGCTCCATGCAGGTCTTCTTCGTGCACTTCGGCGCGCCGCACTCTCCGGGTACCCCGCCGCCGCCACACGTCTCGGGGGCGACGCACATGCCGCATGCGAGGAGACCGCCGCACCCATCGCCGGCGGGTCCGCACTTCGTGTTGAGGTCGGTGCACGTCCGCGGCTTGCACGGCTCGGTCGTCGGTGCGCCGCACACGCCGGGCACGCCTCCGCCGCCGCACGTCGATCCGGGCACCGTGCAGTCACCGCAATAGGTCTTCCCTCCGCAGCCGTCGCCGACCCAGCCGCAGGACGCGCCGTAGTCGGCGCAGGTCTTCTTCGGGCAGACCGGAGCGCCGCACTTTCCGGCCTCGCCGCCGCCGCCGCACGTCGTCCCGGGCGTCGTGCAGTTGCCGCAGTACACCTTGTAGCCGCAGCCGTCGGCGATGTAGCCGCAGCTCGTCGAGGTCGACGCGCACGATGCCGGGTTGCAGGTCGGAGCGCCGCACTTTCCGGGCACCCCGCCGCCGCCGCAGACCTCGCCCGGCACGGTGCAGGTGCCGCAGTCGAGCGTGCCACTGCACCCGTCGCTCGCCTTGCCGCAGGAGAGGCCGAGCGTCGTGCAGTTCGTCTTCACGCACGTCGGACCACCGCACTGATTGGCGACGCCGCCGCCGCCGCAGGTCGCTCCGGGCGGACAGATGCCGCAGACGGGCGTCAGACCACCGCACCCGTTCGCGACCTGACCGCACGACGCGCCTTCGTCGGCGCAGGTGCGCGCCGTGCAGGTCGGCGGCGTGGGCGGCGGGAGGTTGTCGCCGTTCACGCACGACGCGAGGTCGAAGAGCATGAATTCGAGGATCTTCTCCTGATCGGTGAGTCCACCCCCCGCGCAGTGACTCGGGAACGTCGAGGTGCTCGTCGACCCGTTGGCGACGTGGAAGTCGCTGAAGATCACACGCCCGCAGTAGTTCGCCGGGTTCGCCGCGGTGAACGGCGTGTTGAACGTCATGTGCTGCGTGGTCGCCGTTCCGGCGGACGCCGGTGACGAGATCCACTCCGTGGTCGGCGCCTTCACGTCGTTCACCGACGCGCGCGAGTAGAGGATGTCGACCTTCGGCGGCGACGTCACCGCGAGTGCGTTGACGATCCCGAGCCAGCTCGCAAAGGCGGCTCCTTTCGTGAAGCCGGTGTGCACGTCGGAGCGCAACGCGACGAGGTCACCGCTCGTGGCAGCGCCGCTCGGGCCCCAATCCGCAGCTGCGTTCCACTCGCTGTCGTTCCGCAGGAGCCGGAAGCTCCAGTGCGTCGCGAAGAGACGGCCGCCTTCGTTCGCGTACTCGCGGAGGCGCTGCATGCGCGCGTCGGTCGGCGTCCAGTCGGTGCCGCGGCACGCGTAGAGCACGGCGTCGAAGCGGCGCAGCGTCGTCGCGTTGTCGACGAGGTCCGTATAGGACGGCGTGCTGGTGTTGTAGTAGGCGCCGTTGTCTCGGTAGAACTGGATCCGCTTCGCAGCGTTGGCGGTCGTCGGGTTGCCGAACGCCACGTCTTCGATCCCCATCTTGCTGAGGACGCACTCGAGCGCATCGACGTTGCCCGTCACGAGCGCCATGCGCGGGATGTTGTCGAGCGCGTTACCTTCCGCCTGTCGCCGCGGGAGCCGCGTCTGCGCAGTGGTCAGCGTGTTGGTCACGCACTTCGTGACGTTGATGGTCGTGTAGCGGCGCCATCGCCCGAGCTCGATCACGAGCGGGATGCTCGCCCCCGACGGGATCGCGCCCTTCAAGGTGAATTTACCGTCCGGCCCGGTGATCGCGCTGACGAGCGCAGGCTTCGGCGTGTCGCAGCGGTCGCACGAGATCGTGGCGCCGAACGGCGACACGGTGCCCTTCGGGATGTAGACGTTCGCGTTGTAGAGCGGCTCGATCCCGTTCGGCGCGCGCACGGTGCCGGTGATCGTCGTCTCGCCGGTGACGCAGACCTCGATCTGCGAGCAGAGCGGATCGGTGCAGCCCGGGACAACGCCGCCATCGCCGGTGCCGCCGCCGCATTTGCTCGGAACGCCCCCCCCGCCGCAGATCGCGGGCGAAGTGCACACGCCACAGCTCGCGATGACGCCGCCGCAGCCGTCGCCGGCTTGCCCGCAGGTGAAGCCCTGATCGGCGCACGTTTTCGGCTTGCACGCGGTCCCCGCGTCGGTCGCGAACGGGTTGCCGCATTGGTTGGCGACGCCGGCACCACCGCAGATCAACGGTGCGACGCAGGGGTTGCCGCAAGGGACGACGTCCCCGCACCCATCCGCCACGTAGCCACAGTTCGCGTTCGGATAGTCCGCGCAGGACTTCTTCACGCAGCTGCCGCCGCTGAGGCCGTTGCCACACACGCTCGGCGTGCCGCCGCCGCCGCAGGTCTCGGCGGGATTCGTACACGTCCCGCACTCGACGAAGCCGCCGCAGCCGTCGCTCACCGGACCGCAGTTCACGCCGGGATAATCCCCGCACCCCTTCTTCACGCAGCCGCCGACCGGCGTCGCCGCGGCGCAGACGTTCGGAGCTGCGAGCCCGCACAGCTCGTTCACGCCGCAGGTGCCGCAGTCGACGACGTCGCCGCAGCCGTTGGCGATGAAGCCGCAGTTCACGCCCGGATAATCCGAGCACTTCTTCGGCGTGCACGCGCTCCCAGGCGCGCCGCCGTCGCCGCTCGAGAACTTCACGCCGCAGACGCTCGGACTCCCACCGCCGCCGCAGGTCGTTCCGCTCGCGCAGGTCCCGCAGTCGATCGCGCCACCGCAGCCGTCGCCGATCGGTCCGCAGCTCGCGCCCGCGGCAGCGCACGTCCTCGGCTTGCATCCCCCGCCGTCGTTGACGTTGGTACCGCACACGCTCGGGGTGCCGCGGCCGCCGCAGACCTGGCCGCCGCTGCAGGTGCCGCAGCTCGAGGTCAGCGCTCCGCATCCGTCCGCGACCGGTCCGCAGTTCGCACCGACCTCGGCGCACGTTCGGGGCTTGCACGCGTTGCCGCCCGTGCCCACGTCGAACGTGCCCCCGCCGCCGTCGGCGGTGCCGCCCGTCGAGCCGTCCGCCGCGGCACTTCCGTCGGGAATCTCGAGCCCCTCCTCTGGCGCACCGCCTCCGCAGCCGAGCGCGCCGGTGCAGAGAGCGAACGACGACACGAGGAAAGCGATGCCACGACGCGTCTGCGCGCGCGTTCGGTAGACCGCGATGCTCGACATGATGACTCCTTCGCGTCGCTCCATCCCCAGCACGCCCCAGCACGGACTGACGATCGCGACGAGTACTCTCTCGATATCACGCCCCTGCGAGAACGCGAGCGACCCCGCCGCGGCTATTCGCGCGCGATGACGCGGCGAGGTCATCTCGTTTGGCTCGCATCGGCGCGCATCACACGCTTTCGCCGCGCGTGACGCGATTTCGGCACGGCGAGCGACCGCGTCAGAAACGACGCGTCGAAATGCCGGCGATCAAAGTGCGAGCTTGCTCAAGGGCAGGGAGTGTCGCGCGTGTAGAGGTAATTGCCCTCGTACTGGATGCGCTTCACCCGGCCGTGGTCCGCGCACGCCGGGTACGCGTCGCGGCACTGCGCGGCCGTGTAGACCTTCACCCTCTGCAGGCTCTCGTCGCAGCAGCGCAGATAGCAGAGCGGCTGACACGCGCCCGACCCGCACCACAGATCGGCGCCGCCGATGCCGCCGAGACAACACGGCTGACGGCTTCCACCGCAGGCCGCGCACGCTCCGTTCGCGCAGACGAGCCCACCACCGCACGTCGCGCCGCCGCAGCAAGGTTGTCCGCTCGACCCGCACCCGACGCACGACGTGCCGTTGCAGACGTGACCGCTGACGCACGCGCCGCCGGTGCAGCACCCTTGGCCCGGTCCTCCGCACGCGACCGGAGCCGGCGTCTTCTCGCACTTGCCCGCTCTGCACTCGAGGCCCGCGTTGCAGGCGCTGCCACCACAACAGACCTGGGTCTCCGCGCCGCAAGGTGGCGTCGCGATGCAGCGGTCGTCGGGGCTGCAGGTCGACCCCGCGTTGCACTTCGACGCGCAGCACGGCTCGTCGGGCGCGCCGCAGGGCGGTGGTCCGCCGTCGTCCGTCGGGAAGATCTGCCCGCCGTCGCCCTCGGGATCGACCTCGGCGGTCGCATCGCTCGCTGCGTCCACGGCCGTCGCATCGGGAGCGTCGCCGAACACTCCGTCGAGCGAGGTGGCGAGGGAGCACGCCACGACGGAGGGTACGAGCGCGAGGAGCGCACCGATCGACGTCACCCTCCGCGCCGCAGCCATCTCGAGCCCAGTCTAATCCGCCGTCGCCGCGCGTACGAACGGACGCCTCCGAGGCTCGGCCTCAGGGGTACCATGTCGCGGTGAACACGCGGACCGCGCTCGCTTGCACGGCAGCAGCGCTCGTCGTCCTCGGGGTGTGGCTCGCGCGCGATCGCTCACGGCTCGGGGCGCCACGGCTCGCCGAGCAGACGGCACCGCCAAAGGCCGCGCTCGTCGGTACGGCCTCGGAGAGCGCCACCGCGGCGGTCGCGCCGACCGCCGCCATTCCTACCGCGCCCGCCGCCAGCGTGAGCATCGGTCCGGCGCCCGCGCTCCCTGTGGTCGAGGGCGCTGCGGGAGGCGCGACACTCGCCGACGTCTCCGCCGCGGTCCGCGCGGCGATCAAGACCGAGGCGCGGCGGTGCAACCCCGGTCGGCCGATCACGCCCGCGATCGAGCACCACCGCCTGGTCTTCTACTTCACGCAGATCGTCGCCGACGGAAAGGTGTCGCTGGTGGATGTGACGAAGGTCGACAGCGATCTCGAGGACGATCGCCTGGAGCGCTGTCTCCTCGCGCGAGTCGCGGACGTGCGGCTGCTCGCACCGAGCGCGACCGAGTCGAGCGCGCGGCTCCAGGACACCCTCGACCTCGGCGAGCTCGCGCCGTGACCTCGCGCCGTGAGAGCACGGTCGCGAGGGTCATCGCGGCCACGAGCCAAGCAGCGATCGGCAGCGCATCGGGCGCGCGCGCGTAGATCGTCACGTCGTTCGAGCGGGCCGCTGCGCCGACGACGACCGGCCCCGAGGGGAGCGAGCGCCCGAGCGCGTCGATGATCGTGGTCTGTCCACGATTGGCCGCGCGCACGATGGTCCGCCCGGACTCGATCGCGCGGAGCACGGCGACCTGATGGTGCTGCAGCGCGCCGGACTCGCCGAGCCAGGCATCGTTCGTCAGGAGCGCGATCAGCTCGCCATCCCGCGCGCGCAGGAGCGCGTCCTCTGCGAAGAGGTCCTCGAAGCAGATCAGCACGGAGACGCGCGCACCGTCGACGACGATGGCCGCACCGCCATCGCCGGGGACGAGCTCGGGGCCGGGGAGCAGACGCGGCAGTGTCCCGACCGACGACTCGCCGAAGGGGACGAGTCGGCGCTTGCGGTAGACGATCTCGGGCGGCGCATCCGCGCGCACCAGCACGGCGCTGTTCTTGAACGTCTTCCCGTCGCCGGTCGCCTCCGGAACGCCGAGGAGGAGCGGCGCACGCCACGACTCGCGTACGCGGCGGACGAGCGACATGGCGCGCACCGGCATCGCGCCGACGCTATCGAGCGGCACCGGGAGGGCGGTCTCCGGCCACACGATCAGCGCCGGCTTCGAGGTGCTCGCGCGATCGGTGAGCAGCGCATGGCCGTTGAACGAGAGGTAGACGCCATTCTCGCCCCACTTCGCGGCCGGTGCGATCGAGGCGTCGACGACGGCGACGCGCAGGGCACCCGCCGTCGTCGGCGAGCGTGTCCATCCGAGCGCGACGATCGCGAGCGCGAGGCCCGCGAGCGCTGCGGCTCGCGCGCGCGCATCGCGGAACATCCACGCCTCCGCCAGCGCGACGTTCACGAGCACGATGGCGAACGTGACCAGCGTCAGTCCTCCGAAGGCCGCGGCACGCGCGAGCTCGGGCCGCGCAGCCAGCGCGTATCCGAGGCTCCCCCACCCGAAGCCACCGAACGCCCACCCACGCGTCCAGTCGAGCGCGACCCACGCGGCGGCGATCGCGATCGGTCCGTGCACCGCGCGCGCGAGCCACGGGACGACGGCGAACGAGAGCGTCACGAAGAGCGCGAGCCACGCGCTCGTCGCGACGAAGCCGACGACGGACAGCGGCGCCATCCAACGGAGCAGGACGAGGTAGAAGGCGAGCGCGGCGAACGCGCCGTAGCGTGCGGCGTCGCGCAGCGTTCCTCCACGCGCGAGCACGAACACCGGCGCCCACGCGACGAGCACGAGCGGCCAGAGCCCCGGTGTCGGGAATGCGAGCGCGGCGATCGCGCCCGAGCCGGCGGCGACCAGGCAGGAAGACGCTGTTCGTTTCAAGCGGGCCGCGGTCGGAGACGCAGCGTGACGAGCGCCTCTCGCTGGGAGTCCTCCGCGGCATCCGCCGTCGGCTCGTCGCCGTCACTCGAACGGTTCGCCCCGCTCGTCGCACGCGCGGCACGCAACGAGTCGATCAGGCGCTCGGGGACGGGGGCGCCGCCCTCGTGGTACGCGGCGATGGCGCGCGTGTAGTGCGCTGCGGCCGCCTCGGGATCGGCCTCTCCGTCGGCGATCGCGCCGAGCACCCACCGCAGGTATCCGATGGAGGTTCCGTCGCCGATCCCTTCGGCGAGCGCCAGCGCGGGTCCCGCGACGGCGCGCGCGTCGTCTCGTCGAGCGCTCTCGACATAGAGAGAAACGACGAGCAGCGCCGCTCGAATCGCGCCCCGTGCGTCGCCGATCGCCGCTCGATCGTCTCGTGCGCGGAGGGCGAGCGCGACGGCCTCGTCGAGGCGATCGGTCTCGCGCGCGATGGCCGCGGCCTGCATGCGTTCTCCGGCCGCGACACCGACGGCACCGCGTGCGTCGGCGCGTTCGGCTGCGCGTAAAGCTCTTTCTCGTGCTTCGTCCGGCCCGAGCGCATTCGCTTCGCCGGTGGCGACGGCAAGCGCGTCTCGGAGCCGCGCTCGTCGCGTCGGATCGTCCGCGCGTCGCTCGGCGGCCTCGAGCCGCTCGATTGCGAGCGCATCTTCGCCGCGGCGGCTCGCGTCACGCGCGAGGACCTCGAGCACGATCGCGGCGTCGTCGCCGTCCTCCGCGCGCGGGAGCAACTCCTCCGCCCACGCAGCGATGCGATCGAGGACCCGCGAGGACAGCACGATCGCGCGTTCTGCGAGCTCCGCCGGAACCGGCAACTCGCGCGCTCGTCGCGGACGCAGCACCTCGAGGAGCTCTTCGTCGATCTCGCCCTCGCCGTAGCGCGCCAAGGTGATCATCGCCTCGCGATGGTTCTGCACGCCGGCTATTGCGGACCGCACGCTCGCAGCGTCGGCGCGCGACACCACCGCCCGTCGCATGCGCTCTCCGGCGAGACACACCACCTCGCCGTCGATCGGGCTCGACACGAGGCGACGCGAACGAAGCGCCGCCTCGGCAGGAGAGTGTCCTCGAGCGACGCGTCCGAGGAGGGCATACGGGAGGAGGGCGTCGTCGACCATGAGCTCCGCCGAGTCATGCGGCTCGACGCTCACGACGAGGATGCTCGCGCGCGGATAGCCGCCGGCGAGCACCGGCACCCGTGGCGCATTCGTCGCGTCGATGGGCAGGAGCACGAGGAGACGCGGGTGGAGCCGATGGGTCAGCAGCGCATCGAGCGGCCTCAGCGCGTCGTCGAGCGACGGACCGTCCAGCACGACCACCGGTCGCGCGTCCGTCGACGTGACGCGGAGGTCGTCGACGCGCGGATTGCCCAGAGGATCGGGGTAGAGCGCGAACGGTGCCCGACGCGCGAGCTCGAGCGCGAGGCGCGAGGTCCCCGCGCCCGGCTCGCCGACGAGGACGACGAGCCGTCGCGGATCGCGCTCGAGCGCGTCGACGAGCGCATCTTCGCCGCCGCGCGGTACATACGGCGCGCGCAGATCGTCGCGCCCGGTCGCATCGAGGAACGCGTCCGGTGTGAGCCAGCCCGTCACGCCCGTCACGAGAGAAACTCGACTACCAAGTGGGCGCGCCGGGCACGCCGAGGATGACGTCCATCGCCTTCTCGGCGACCGCTGCGATGGTGTTCGACGGATTCCGGAACGGGCTCCCTGGCAGCACGCTGCCGTCGACCACGTGCAGTCCCGGGTTGTTGTAGACCTGCAGGTTGGTCGCGGACACGACGCTCCCCATCGGGCAGCCGCCGACCGGATGCACCGTCGCCGCCGTGCCGCTCCGCTCCCACGGGCCCTTCGCGGTCTGCCCGCCGAGCGAGGTGATGATCCTGCGCGCCGCCTCGAGCGAGCCGGTCGGGGGGAGGAACGCCGCGGCGCTCAGCTTCACGTTGCCGTTGTCGTTCGTGACGCTCATGTTCGCGCCCGACGGCGACTTCCCCATGATCCCGATGAGGATCATGTTCCTGCCGAAGTCGCGATACTTCTGCTTGTATTCGAGCCCCCACGTCCGATCCCTGCCGTTGATCGTGAACGCAGCTTCGAGCTTCACCGCCGGACCGACCGGGATCGCGTGGAGGTCTTCCAACACGTAGTCGCCCATCTCGATGTTCGACATCATGATGGCGCCCTTGTACGTCTCGACCGTTTGCGGGACGAACCCGCCGACCGCGAAGTCGCCGGTGCCGTCGATGCGCTTGCCGAGATCGGTCGTGTTGAACGCGTTGATGCGCGTATACCCCGTGGGCAGCGGCTCGCTCAGCGAGCGCTGGAGGAGGACCGGCGATTCGATCGAGCCGCCGGCCACCACGATGGTATCGGCCTCCATGTAGTAGAGCGCGCCGCTGTTCACGATATGATAGTTGTCCGCGCGGATATCGGTCTTCCAGTAGACGACGCGGTACTTCGTGCCGTACTTGGCGATGTATTTGACCTTGCGGTTCGTGTAGACGGCGAGCCTCCCCGTCGCGAGCGCGTCCGCGAGGTAGGTGTGCTGCATGGTGTTCTTCTTGCCGAACTTGCAGATCGGCACGCACCAGCCGCAGCGCACGCAGCCCGTCATCGCGAGCGGATTCGCCACCGGCGCGGGCAGCCCTGCCGCTGCGGCGCCCTGCGCGAAGACCTGCGACCGCTTGTAGTTCATGAAGTCCGTCATGGG
>JBKJQC010000635.1:0-5838 GCA_046593995.1 Polyangiales bacterium | reverse complement strand
CGAACGAGGCATGCAATGCGCTCCGCTACGTCATCGGTAACCGGGACGTCCACCTCCGCCGGTGGAAGCGCGACGAGGGGATCGGCACCGACCCGTACTCGTCCGCGGTCGAGAGCGCGCTCGTCACGCCGCCGGGCTCGTGGCTCCTCCGCGACGGATGGACGCGCGCCGGGCCTCTCTGACTCCGAGCCTCCGTGCGACGAAGAGGCTCGCGCCCGACGTCTACGTGCTCGAGGGGATTCCGCAGGAGCGCGTCGTCGGATCGTGGAAGCTATGGGAGCTCGACGCCGGCCCCGCGTTCGCGCTCGAGGTCGTGACGAGCGACGTCCTGAAGGACTACGAGGAGATGCCGGCGCTCCACGGCCGCATCGGCACCCGCGAGCTCATCCTCATGGACCCGGAGGCGAAGCCGACGAGCAAGCGCCGTCATCGCTGGACGGTCTACCGCCAGATCGAGGGCGGATTCCGCTTCATCGAAGCGACCCACGGTGATCGCGTTGCGGAGCGAGGTGCTCGGCTGCTTTCTTCGTTCGGTCGGCGAGGACACGACCATGCGCGCGCGCCTCGCGCTCGACCCCGATGGCGAGGCTCTCTTCCCGACCGCGCTCGAGCGCGCCGAGACCGCGCACGCGCGCGCCGAAGCCGAGAATGCGCGGCTGCGCGCCGAGCTCGACGCGCTCCGCCGCCGCTGAGCGCCCGTCGTTTCCAGGAGTGCAGTGCGGTGCGCTGTCTCGCCGCTCACCGTCGAACCCAGCGCGGCGCCACGAGCCGGCGTCTGCCGTCTGCGCTCTTCATCGCTCCCGGCTCGTCGAGCTCTTTCCGATCCCACAGCTGGCAGGTGACCGCGCGATGCCGCTGGTCGAGCGCTTCGCAATAGTTCGTGTACGTGCAGCGGCGGATCTCGTCCCCCCTGCCCTGCCGGAGCTTCTCGAACCAATCGGGATCGGCGAGCGACTGTCGGGCAGCGCCGATCAGATCACCGTCGCCGCGCTCGAGGATCGCCTCGGCCTGCGCGAACGTGCCGATGCCCCCGGCGACGACCACCGGGGTCTCGAAACCCGCGTCGCGGATGGCCCGGCGGACGCGCGCCTGCTTGTGGACGTTGCGAGCGAACGGACCGCGCGCGTCGCTCAGCACGGTCGGCATGCACTCGTAGCCGCTCCGCCCGGTGTAGGGATACGCGGCCTCGCCGACGTGCGGCTGCTCTGCGTCTTCGAAGCGACCGCCCGTCGAGAGCGAGAGGAAGTCCATCCCGGCGCGCGCGAGCTCCACGCCGAACCACTCGGCGTCCTCGACGCGATTGCCCCCGTCGACGATGTCGTCGCAGAGGAAGCGGCAGCCGATCGTGAAGCGCGCGCCGACGCGTCCGCGGACTGCGCCGTAGACCTCGCGCGGCAGTCGGACGCGATGCTCGCGATCCCCGCCGTAGCCGTCGTCGCGGGTGTTCAGCGCGGAGAGGAACGACGCCATCGTGTAGGCGTGCGCGTAGTGCAGCTCGACCCCGTCGAACCCTGCTCGCTCTGCGCGCCTGGCCGCATCGGCGAACAACGTCGGGAGCACGCGCGGGAGCTCGCGGATGTGCGGCTCGGAGAGATCGGTGACGCGCTCGCGATCTCCGTAGCGGAGCGCCTCGAGCTCACGCGCGTCGAGCACCGCGTCGAGAGATGCGTCGTCGAGCGAGGAGAGCCGCGCACGCACCTCACCTTCGGGCGCGTCGCGGAGCCCGAGCCGTTCGCGGTGGACGTCGCGGATCACCAGATGGCGCGCGAAGAACTTCGCCGGCTCGGGTCGCCGCCGGATGCGCAGGAAGTCGATGAGCTGGATGAAGAGGCGCGTGTGGCCGCCGCTCTCGCGCCGGACGACCTCGCACAGCTCCCTGAGCCCGGGGACGAAGCGGTCGTGTCCGATCCGCAGGAGCGGCCCGCTCGGCACCTCGCGGATGCCCGTTGCTTCGACGACGATCGCCCCGGGCCTCCCCCGCGCGAACCGGCCGTACCACGCGAGCACGGCGTCGGTGACGAAGCCTTCGTCGGTCGCGCGCCACGGCACCATGGCCGGGATCCACGTCCGGTCAGCGAGCGTCAGGCCCGAGGAGAGGACGATCGGCGAGAAGAGCCGCGCGCTGCGTACACGCTCGGCCGGGGGGCTTTCGGCCATCGGCAGCGCGTGACGGATTCGCTCCTTGGGTTTCCACATCGCGGCAATCTGCTCAGCACGTGTTCGTACACTTGCACGACGACGCGCAGTCGACCTTCGCGAGCGACGTGCCGACGCCGGTGCACGACGCCTCGCATGCCCCGGCCCCGCACTGGACCTCTCCGCCGCTGCACGCCGACGGCTGCTGACAGCCGATCTTGCAGGGCGCGCTCGTCGGGCACCGCATGCGGACGTTGGCGCATGAGCTCGTCGCGCTGCACACGAGCTCGCAGGCTCCGGTCTCGGCGCAGCGCAGCTCGAGGTCGCCGCAGGAGGAGATGCCGGTGCACTGCACGCGGCACTTCATTCCGGCGGGGCAGTCGATCCGTCGACCGCTGCAGCTCGACACCCCCTCGCACTTCACCGTGCACACGTCGCCGGCGCAGCCTCCGTTGCACAGCGCGGGGCACGACGCCGGCGGGCTCGTCATCCCCGCCGGGCAGGTCCCCGTGTCTCGGGCATCGGGCGTGGTGTCGGGGGCGCCCCCGCTCGGCGTCGTGTCGGCGGCCGTGTCGTCCGTGACATCCGCCGTGACGATCGCATCGGACGCAGCATCCGAGCTCCCGTCGGTGACGTTCGACGCGTCCTCGGTGGCGGGCTCCTCGAACAGACTCGAGCTCGTCCCGCCGCACGCCACGCCACATGTCATCGAGGCGCCGAGCACCACGACGAACGAGTAGAGGAGCGCACCACGCATGGCGCCGATCTTGTCATGTCGGCGCCGCCGACGCATGAACGTCTGACGTGATCGTCAATCCCGTCGCAACTGGCGCGGTCTACCTGTTCCTCGCGCTGCCACCGACCGCCTTCGCAGCGCGGCGGACCCACCGCCCCTGGGCGGCCGGTCTGTTCGGCGCCGCGTGCGGGATCCTGCTCTCGCTCGTGCTCAATCCCTGGCTGCCGTTCCATTACTGGGCGCACGCCCAAGACTTCATCATCGAGCCGTTCGTCGAGAAGAAGCTCTTCTCCCATCCGCGCGACGGCCTCGCGACCCTCGCCTTCCACGTCGGCGTGCCGGTGCTGTTCGCGATGATCGTGCATCGCGTCTGGCCGCGCGAAGAATGGGAGTGAAGTGACGATCAGGCCGGGCGGAACAGCGCGAACGACGACGTGTAGCCGTGGAGGTGCGTCTGACCGCGCACCGGTCCGATCTCGCCGTTGCAGAAGAAGCCGCCGAGGGGGATGCGGCTGCCGAGGACGCGGTGGAACGCGTCGCTGTCGTGGTTCGGCTCGCCGTAGAGCCCCGTCCCGCGACCGAGGCAGGAGAAGAGGAGCGCGCCGGCCGGCGTCTCGCGGATCTCGTCGCGATGACGCGCGAGCATCAGCTCCAGATCCTCGGCGGACGTCTTCGCGTCGCGCAGGTGGAACTGCACGACCTGGTACTCGCCGAAGCGCGCGGACACGACGAGGCCACCGTCGGCCTCGGGAGGCGGCTTGCGTAGAGCGGCGATGTTGCGCAGCACGAAGTCGCCGCGGCGATACTCGCGGCGTTGGTGCGCAGGCGCGTCGTCCATGAATGGCATCCCTACGCCGAGGAGCAGCGAGTGGCGGAAGAGCTCACGATCCGCCGCCGACGCACCCTCGAAGAGCGCGCGCACGACCTGCGAGACGGGCTTCCCGTTCAGCTCGTAGACGACGTTCCCCTGGTGGCGCGTGACGAACATCGCCTCGCCGATGGGCTTGCATCCCTGCGCGACGATGGTCTCGACCGTCATGCCGCGCATGGCGATCCCCACGGCGCCCGACCGATGCGTCGCGTCACCGAGGAAGAGCGCCTCTTCACCTGGAGCGCGCGCGCCGCTCGCGAGGCCGCCGAACTTCGTCGCGCCGGGCCAGGCTCGATCGAGGGATTGCACGAGACCGGCCCCGTCGACGCTGAACGGATCCGCCAAGAGGAGGAGCGACGTCGCGTCGTGTCCGCCCGGGATCATCCGCCTCAGCGCCGCCGGATCGGCTTCTGAAGCGTCAGATGGCATCACCGACGGGTCGAGGTGGAAAGGGATCAGCTCGACGTTCGGGAGGCGCGCAGCCGTGACGGCCACGGCGGGCCCACCGTGCCCGAGCGACTCGATCTCGAGCCCGCCCCCGAGCACCCCACCCGCCGAGCACCCGATCAAGAGCGCCCCCCGCGCACGTTCATGGACGGAGATCGGCAGGGCCCCGAGCGCACCGCGCGCGTGGCCGGACGCGAAGACGAGGACGAGATCGGCCGGCCCCTCGAGCTCATGCAGCGCGTCGTCGAGCGCTGCGCCGAGCGCTCGGTCGAGCTCGGGAAGATCGGAGATGGCGGAGGCCCAACGCATGACGTGTCTTTTTAGAGGAGCCGCCCAATGTACTCCAAGTGGCTTCGACTCGTCCGCGCTCCCCCCACACAGAAATGGTAGACCCGGAACATGTCCATGCCTGTCGAGGCGAGTCCCTCCACACGTCCCGGTCCCAGACAGCCAGGGGATGTCCCGCGGATTCTGGTGGTCGGCTGCGGCGGCATCGGCGGCGTCATCTCGGCGACGCTGCACGAGCACATCGCATCCGGTGACGCGGGCTTCGAGCTCGTGTCGCTGACGACCAACGTCGGCATCGCCGAGACCGTGCAGAAGAACGGCTTCCGCATGCGCGACGCCGACGGCGAGCGCACCACGCGCGGATCGATCGTGACGGCGGTCGGCGAGAACGAGCGCTTCGACTGGATCTTCCTCGCGACGCAGCCGCCCCAGGTGGAGGAGGCCGCCCGCTCGGTGATGCACACGCTCGCTCCGAACGGCGCGATGGTCTGCTTCCAGAACGGCGTCTGCGAGCCGCGCATCGAGCGGCTCTTCGCCGCCAAGGCCGACGCGTCGGCGCGCGATCGCGTGGTCGGCGCCGTCGTCGCGTGGGGCGCGTCGATGCCCGAGCCCGGGCTCTACGAGCGAACCTCCGAAGGTGGCTTCACCGTCGGTCGCATGGACGGCGCCGACGACGAGCGCCTCGCCGGGCTCGCGACGATCCTCGAGCCGGTCGGCGCGGTGAACGTGACGAAGAACCTCGCGGGCGCGCGTTGGAGCAAGCTCGCGATCAACTGCGCGATCTCCACGCTCGGCACGCTCGGCGGCGCGCGTCTCGGCGCGCTCATGACCCACCGCATGGTCCGACGGCTCGCCCTCGAGATCATGACCGAGGTCGTCGCGGTCGCTCGTGCGGAGCGCGTACGCCTCGAGAAGGTCAGCGGCACGATCGATCTCGACTGGATCGCCCTCACGCCGGCCGAGCGTCGCAGCCGGGGCTCGGCGAGCCTCGTCGCGAAGCACTCGATGCTCCTCGCCGTCGGTGCGCGCTATCGGCGCATGCGCTCGTCGATGCTCGCGGCGATCGAGCGCGGTCGCACCCCGGCCGTCGACTTCCTCAATGGTGAGGTCGTCGACCGCGGCGTCGTCCACGGCATCCCGACCCCGGTGAACGCGGAAGCACAGCGCCTCGTGCACGCGCTCGCGAAGCGCGAGGTCACCGCGGGGATCGATCTGGTGCGTCGCCTCGCCGATCACGCGGCGATCTCCTCGTCGCGAGAGTGACCGGAGTCCGTCACGGACACCTTTGGAGCGCGCGCGGGAAACTTTTCGCCTCTTCGCCCGTCATGGTCGCGAGGATGAAGATGTCGCCAAGGACGAC
>JBKJQC010000999.1:0-3102 GCA_046593995.1 Polyangiales bacterium | reverse complement strand
CGAATGTCGACGGGGGACGCATCGACATTCGGACCGAGCCTCAGCTTCGCGCCCTTGTTCGGCCCGGCGGAGCGCGCGCTCGTCGAGCAGATCGAGCAGTCGATCGCGCACGGCGATCACTCGGACGCGCTCGGGATGTGCGACGCGGCGCTCACGCGCCTGCTCACGTCCGTGGCTGCGTTGGTGGGGAACGACGGGAACGCGCCGAGCGCGCAGGATCCGGCGCTCCCCTTGTTGCTCGGGCTCGACGGGCGTCGCTATCTCGCGTTCCGCGCGCTCGCACGTCGCGCCCGTCAGATCGGCGACGTGGGCATCCGCGACGCGCTCGAGTCGTACGCGTTCGTGCTCGAAGCGCGCGTGGCGCTGGTGCAGTGGGACGCCTTGCGCTCGAACGTGGGCGCGGGATCGCATCCTCCCCCGCCGCGTGCCCCGTCGGCGCCGGCATCGGTGGTGCCGCCGCTGCCGCGGGGATCCATTCCGCCGCCTGCGATGGGGTGAGGTGGACGCTCACGGAGCTCGCGCTCGAAGCTCATCGCCTCAGTCGTTGTCGCCTGCGGCCGTCGCCGGGATCTCGAACGCGAGGACCGACTTGAACTCGTTCTTCAGAGCGTCGGTGATCGCCTTGATCGCGTCGTGGACCTTCCGCACCGCAGCGGGATCCTTCGCCAGCCCCTCGTCGATCGACGCGTAGGGGAACGCATCGACGGCCGCGATCGCCGCCGCGACGTCCGCCTTCATGTCGGAGGCGAGCGAGCCCGCGCCGACGGCGACGAGCAGATCGTCGAAGCCGAGGCCGGCGTAGTCCTTCCCGCACCCCTCGAAGAGCTTGCGGAACGCGACGAGGTTGTTGCGGATGTGCTGCTTCGAGCGCTTCGCGAAGGGGGACTCGACGAGCTCGGTGCAAGGGGCGCTCGCGCAAGCGGTCGCGTCGATGCCGAGGGGGGCGGCGAGCTTGCGGTCCTTGGTGACGAAGTCGAGGTAGAAGAGCGCGTCGCTCACCGCGTTCAGTGCGGCCTGATCCGTCTTGTAGATGGTGCTCCCGCGCCCCCCGGTCGCGAGGCTCGCGACGAAGTTCCCTTTCGCCGGAGCCCACGCCTCGACCAGCGCGCGAGAGCGTGTGCGCACGTCGGCCATCAGCACGTCCGCGAACGACGCGCGTCGCAGCGCGAGCTCGTCGTCCGAGAGCGCGGCCCACGAGCCGCTCGCGTTGATCGTCGCGGTGGGCGCGCACCCGTTCTGCGTGTCGGACTGGAAGGCGAGGTACTCGACGACCGCGAGCCCGCGCGTGTTCACGAGCGCGCCGACGAGGAAGTCCGCCGACTCGTACGTCTTGCCGACGAGGATCTGGTCGACGGCGCAGCGGCCGAAGAGCGGCCACGCGTAGATGTTGTCGCGCATGGACTGGCCGCCCGCGGAGGTCGCCGACGCGAGCGGGCCGACTTGCATCGCCTCGGCCTGCTGCCACGCGTCGATCGCGGCGATCCAGGTCTCGCGCGCGGCCGCGCGCGTCGCGTCGCTCGGCGTCGTCTTGCTCGCGGTGATCGCGGTCGCGAGCTTCGCCGTCGCGTCGTCGAACGTGCGATACGTCTCGAGCGCGCAGGTGGCGAACGCCCCGAGGAGCTGCCCGCGCTCGAAGGTGCCGGAGTCCGGCGGCGCCTTCGTCACGGCGTTGGTCTCGCTCGCGACCGGGCGGGTGCACCCTTGCGAGAGCACGATTCCAAGCAGGATCGCGGACGTTCGGGCGTTTCTGAACATGACTTTCAACTTCATGTGGCCCCGGCTACACTCGTGCGTCAAGTACGCGTCGGACGAAGATGGGCGAGCTCGCAGATCGACTGCTCTCGGCGTTGCAAGCGCCGCTCTCCGCGCGCACGGACTGGGGAGGAGCGTTGCTCGGCCCGGAGCAGCGGATCTTCCTTCCGTTCCTCGTCACCTCTGCGCTGATCGCTGCCTTCGTGTGGGCTCTTCGCGTGCGCGCGCGCGGAAAGACGACGCTCCTCGCGTACCTCTTCCCTCGCAGCGTGTGGCTCCATCGCTCGGCGCTCCTCGACTACCAGCTCGTCGTCGCGCGAGCGTTGATGGCGCTGGTGGTGTTCGTACCGCGCGCGCTCACCGCGATCGCGGTCGCCGTCGTGGTGGCGCGGTCGCTGCGGCTCGGGCTCGGCGCGATGTCGCTCCCCGTGACGCCGCCGTGGGTCGTCGTCTCGGTGTTCACCGTCGCGGTGTTCGTGTCCGATGACTTCACGCGCTTCGCGGTCCATCGCGCGATGCATCGCATCCCGCTGTTGTGGGAGCTGCACAAGGTGCATCACAGCGCCGAGGTCCTGACGCCGTTCACGCTGCTGCGGGTCCATCCGCTCGAGGGCTTGCTCAACGCGGTGCGCGCGGCGGTGACGCTCGGGGTGATCACCGGCGTGTTCTTCTGGCTCTTCCCCGGCCGTGTGCAGGCGTGGCAGATCCTCGGGGTCGACGCGATCGGCTTCGCGTTCGCCGCGATCGGCGCGAACCTGCGCCACTCGCAGGTGTGGCTCTCCTACGGCGCGCGCGCCGAGCACGTCTTCATCAGCCCGGCGCAGCACCAGATCCACCACAGCCGCGATCCGCGCCACTTCGACCGCAACTTCGGCGCGGCGCTCGCCGTATGGGACTGGATGTTCGGCTCGCTCTACGTCCTCCGCGCGCGCGAGCGCGTGTCGTTCGGGCTCGCCGACGACGTGAGGAACCACGAGCAGACGCTGGTCTCCACGCTGGTGCGACCCCCCATCGCTGCGCTGCGCACGCTCGTGCGCACACCGGCCTCGGTCACAGCGCCCGCGCGGCCGCCTCGACGAGCGTGACGTGCGCGCTACTAAATCACCGGTCGCAATTCTCGAAAGCGTATCGATCGATTGAACACGGAGGCACGGAGGCACGGAAATCCGAGAAAACAGGGAGCCGGGGAGTCGGGGAGACGAGAAGGAGTTTCAGAGTCTGCCGGTCTCGACTTCCACCCAAAAGCCTCCCCGTCTCCCCGTCTCCCTGTTTGTTCTCGGAGAGCGGCGACGCGCAGGCAGCGACGCGCGACGACGACGTGTCGGAGACGATCGGCAGACTCTCGAACCC
>JBKJQC010000971.1:0-4101 GCA_046593995.1 Polyangiales bacterium | reverse complement strand
GTCGCCTGCCAGGTGTCCCTGTTTTTTTCAGCGAGGGCGACCTAGGCGCGAAGCCCGCGGCAGCACTGCCCGACCTCCGTGTGCCTCCGTGTCTCCGTGCCTCCGTGGTTTCTCGGGTCTTCAAACCGTTTGTCGCTCTAGGCGCGTGACGGCGCGACGTGCTCGCTGCTGCAGACGCGCGACCGAAGCGCCCGCCGGTCTGCTCTCCGTGCCCATCACCTTCGCGGTACGTCTCGCTCACGATCGTCGCGGCATGCTACCAATGGTGTCCGAGTGGCGGAGGAGACCGCGACCCACAACCTCTTCGGCCCCCGGCATCCGGCGGGCGGGAGCGCGCCGCGCGCAGGGCTCGTGTTGCTGTGGGCGCCCGAGATTCCGGGCGTTCCGCGCATTCCCGACGTCATCCCGCTCGGGGATGCGCCGCTCGCGATCGGCCGCGAAGCGCCCCCCGGCGGCCTCTCGCTGCAGCACGCGGGGGTGTCCCGCCTCCACGCGCGCATCCACCGACAAGTCGCGCGCGACGGCAGCGGCGCGTTCGTCCTGACCGATCTCGACTCGCGCAACGGCACGCTCGTCGACGGGTGCAAGGTGCGCAGCATCCCCCTCGAGGACGGCGACGAGATCCGCATCGGCGACGTCATCTTCAAATTCGTGGAGCGCGAGCTGGAGCTGCACCTCTCACCGCCGCCGATCGACCCGCGCACGACGTCACTCGTCGGTGGCGCGCAGCTGCGCAAGGTCGCGAACGAGGTGGTCGCGATCGCGCGCGCCGATCTGCCAGTGCTGGTGCTCGGGGAGACGGGGACCGGCAAGGAGGTCGTCGCGCAGATGATCCACACGGCGAGCGCACGCCCCGGCAAGCTCTCGGCGATCAACTGCGCGGCGATCCCGACGAACCTGCTCGAGAGCGAGCTCTTCGGCTACAAGCGCGGCGCGTTCTCCGGCGCGGACCGGGACAAGATCGGCCTCGTCTCGGTCGCGCACAAGGGCACGCTCTTCCTCGACGAGGTCGGCGACATGCCGCCGGAGGCGCAGGCGAAGTTGCTGCGCCTCCTCGAGACGCGCGAGGTCCTCCCCTTGGGATCGCTCGCGCCGGAGAAGGTCGACGTGCGCGTCGTGAGCGCGACGCACCGCGAGCTCCCGACGCTCGTCGAGCAAGGACGCTTCCGCGGCGACCTGTTCGCGCGACTGAACGGCCATTGTGTGCAGCTCCCTGCGCTTCGTGCGCGGAAGGAAGATCTCCGCGCCCTGTTGCGGCACTTCCTGGCGAAGCACGGCCGGCCGCGCACCACCGCGACCGCGCCGTTCATGGCCGCGGTCTGCCACTACGACTGGCCGTACAACGTCCGCGAGCTCGAAGCGGCCGTTCGACGCGCCCTCGCGCTGCTCGAAGCAGAGGGGCCCGCGCGTGATGGCGAGCTCGACGTCCGTCACCTGCCGGATGCGATCCAGCGACACATGGAGGCGTACGGCGCCGAGCCCGCGCCGCCAGCAGCGGGCGGGTCGATCCCGCCGTCCTTCTCGAGTCCGAGCAGCACGGGCGGGCGCGACAAGGCGCCCACCGAGGAAGCGATGCGGGAGATCGTCGCGCGGCACCAGGGCAACGTCGCCGCGATCGCGCGCGAGCTACGGAAGGACCGCGTGCAGGTGCACCGCTGGATGAAGAAATACGGCCTCCGCCCCGAAGAGTTCCGCAAGTGAAGCGGGTGCTCTCGCTGGCCGTCCTGTGCTCCGTCGGGACGTCTCTGTCGTCGTGCGGCGCGCCGGTCGAGATCGACGACATCTCCTACGACGATCGCTACGAGGAGACGAAGTTCGATCTCTATCTCCCCGATGGTGAGGGTCCGCGCCCGACGGTGATGCTCATTTTCCCCGGCGCCTGGCGCTACGGCGGCCGCTGGATCATGGCCGCCACCGCGCGCAGGCTCGCGAGCAGCGGCTACACGGTGGTGAACGTGGGATATCGGCTCGTCCCCGACGTCGTGTTCCCCGGCCCGGTGCAGGACGCGTGGTGCGCGCTCTCGTTCGTCCGCGCGCACGCCGCCGAGTACCGCGTCGACCCCGATCGCATCGCGGTGATGGGATATTCGGCCGGCGGTCACACGGCAGCGATGCTCGGCACCCACCCGGACGATCCGTCGCTCGATCCGGACTGCACGTCGCGCAAGACCTTCCCGCCGCGCGCGGTGATCGCCGGCGGCGCCGTCCTCGACATGCGCAGCTACGGCGACACGGGCGTCATCACCGACTACATGGGCGGCACCGACGTCGAGAAGCCCGCGGCCTACGATCTCGCGTCGCCGCTCCGTCACGTGCGTCCCGGGCTCCCGCGCTTCCTTTTCGTGGTCGGCGGCGGCGACTGGTGGGTCGGCGAGGACGACAGCCAGACGATGCGCGACCAGCTGCGCGCGCTCGGCAACGACTCCCGCCTGTTGAAGGTGGGCGGCGGCGGTCACATCCTCAACCCGGTGGCGAACGGCGTGTACGCGTGGACGCTCGCGACCGAGGTCCCCGAAGCGTGGATCCCGATCCAGTCGTTCCTCGCGCGCACGATCGGCAAGCCGTGAAGAGCGTCGTCGCGGTGCTGGCGTTCGCGGGGGTGATGGCCGTCGTGCCGCGGGCGCGCGCGTGCTTCGAGCCTGCCCTCGGACCACGCAACGCGATCTCCACGCGACTCCCCACGTTCTTCACGCACGGCGTCGCGCTCGCCTACGAGCGGTACCTACCGACCGAAGGGAGCGTCGTCGCCGGCCTCTCGGTGCGCAAGACCGCGGGCGGCGACTACTCCTCGACCACCGTCACCGCCACGACCGAAGCCCGCTGGTGGCCCTTCGGCTACGGCCTCTTCGGCTGCCGCGGACGATACGAGATGATCGGGCTCTACGTGGGCGCGCGGCTCGACGTCGGCAACACGCGCGTGACCGATCGGATCGAAGACCGCAACATCGGCAGCGCCTGGACGGTGATGGCGTCCTCGTGGCTCGGCTACCGCTTCGCCTTCGGCCGCGTGGAGGTCACGCCTGGCCTCGGCACGATGATCCGCAGCGAATTCGGGGGCGGTCTCGCGCGCTACACGACGGTGATCTTCGGCTACGACCTGACGGCCGGGTGGATGTTCTGATGGGTTGCATGCGGCTCGCGCTCCTCTTCGTGCTGCTTCTCGTCGATGGGATCGGTTGCAAGAAGCCACCGGTCGAAGGCGCGTCGTGCAAGCCGAGCGAGCGCGGTTCGATCGTGTGCTCCTCGAAGGCGTCGGCGCTCCAGTGCCGCGACGCGAAGTGGATCTCGATCGCCTGCCGCGGAAGCAGGGGCTGCGTCGCAAGGGTGCAGCAAGATCCGCAAGGTCCGGCGCAGATCGCGGACTGCGACGAATCGGTCGCCGTCGAGGGCCAACCGTGCCTGCCGCCGGCGGACGACGCCGACCGCGAGCACGCCTGCTCCCTCGAGAAGGATCGCACGCTCGTGTGCCAGGACGGCCGCTGGGCGCTCGGACGGCGGTGCCGTGGCGCGAGGGGCTGCCGCCTCGAAGGGCTTCAGAAGTGCGACGTGATCGTCTCGGCCGCAGGAGAGCCGTGCAGCACGCGCGACCCGATCACGAACGCGTGCAGCGCCGACCGTCGCTCGCTCCTCGAGTGCAAGGCGAATGGTGCGAAAGCCCTGATGGATGGCACGTGGGTCGTCGCGAAGACCTGCCCGGCAAAGGTCGGCTGCGAGATCGGCGCGCTCGGCGGCGATCCGACCTCGCCGTACCCCGTGTGTCGCTTCGCGGACGCCAGAGCGGGCGATCCGTGCGGCGAGGGGCACGACTTCCGCGAGGTCTGCAGCGCCGATCGTGCGTCGATCCTGAAGTGCGATCCCGACACGAAGACCTTTGGAGTCGCGCTGACCTGCAAGCCGAAGGAGACCTGCAAGGGGAACCCGAACCACCCAGAATGTGCGCCCTGAGCCCCGCGTCGAAGATCCGACCCCGGTGCCGTCCCAGCGCGAACGCGGGCGGGTGCGCAGGAATGCGGAGCAGGTACACTGCTTCCCATGCGTGTTCTTGCCTTCGGCTCATTGGTGGTCTCGATGTCCCTCGTGGCGTGCTCGGGCGGCTCTTTC
>JBKJQC010000023.1:0-2899 GCA_046593995.1 Polyangiales bacterium | reverse complement strand
CTCGGTCGAGCGCGAGCGAGATCGCGTCGAGCGTCGCCTCGACGGCGTCCATGAACGGCGTCGGTCCGCAGGTGTAGAACGTGGACCCTGCGCATCGTTCGACGAGCGGGCGGAGCGCGTCGCGTGTGACGAAGCCGCGCTCGGCGTCGAGGTGGTGATGCACGCTCAGACGCTTCGGGAACGTGTTGCAGAGGAGGGCGAGCTCGTCGCGGAAGATGATCGAGGCGGTGTCGCGGTTCGCGTAGATCAGCCGGACCGCGCGACGCGTCGTCACGAGCGCCGTCTTGAGGAGCGCGATCACCGGCGTGACGCCGCTGCCGCCCGCGAACAGCGTCAGCGGGCGGTCGTCCCCTTCGCGCAGCACGAAGCGACCTTCGGGCGCCTGCACGCCGATGGTGCTGCCGACGCTCAGGCGATCGTGCATCCAGTTCGAGGCGCGGCCGCCGGTCACGCGCTTGACGGTGACCTTGTGCCACGCGTCGGTCTCGGGCGCGCTCGCGAGCGAGTAGCAGCGTCGGATCTTCATCGCGCTCCCGTCGGGGAGGGCGAAGGGAATCTCGAAGGTGAGGAACTGCCCCGCTCGATACGAGAAGACCTTCCGTAGCCGCTCGGGAACGTCGAACACGAACGAGCGCGCGTCGGGCGTCTCCTGGACGATCCCGCTGACGCGTAGGTCGTGGAACGTCGTCCCCGGAGAAGCCATCGGCTACTCCTTGTGCGCCATACCGCGCGACAGCAGCGTCGCCACCGTGCGCACCTGCGTCACGACATCGGGCTGCGTGATCAGGCCGGCGGACCAGCCGACGAGCGACGCGAACCAGAAGCTCTGGAGCATCTGCGCGAGGGACTTCTCCTCGTCGGTGATCGGCTTGGCGTTCGTCTCGGTGTAGCCGAGGCGGCCGACGCCGCGGAGGGCGGCGATGATGAGGCCGGTGACGCGGTCCTGGTACGCGGCGATCTTGCCGGCCGTCTCGGGCTCGCCGGAGGCCATCGCGCGGATGAGGGCGCGCGCGTACTTCGGTTTGCGCAGGAGGCCGCGGGTCAGCAGGTGGAAGAGGAACGTCGCGCGCTCGACCGGGTCCTTGCCCTCGGCCGGCGTGTCTTCCATGCGGCGTTCGAGCAGCTCGGAGTCACGCTCGAGGGCGGCGCAGAGGAGATCTTCCTTGCTGCGGAACCGCTTGTAGAGGGTGCCGAGCGCGACCCCCGCGAGCGTGGCGACGTCGCGCTGGCGCACGTTGTCGAAGCCACCTTCCTCGGCGAGCGAAACCGCCGCGTCGAGGATCTTGTCGCGACGATCCTTCCCGGATCCACGGACTTTCACGATTGCGAGTGAAACATGTTTCACTTTCGTGGTCAAGACTGTTACGGACGACGATCATGACACGACAGGCGGTCATCGTCTCCACGGCACGCACCCCGATCGGACGCGCGAAGAAGGGCGGCCTCGTCTCGGCACGACCGGACGATCTCGCGGCGCTGGTGGTCACGGCCGCGCTCGCGAAGGTGCCCGGGCTCGATCCGAGCGAGCTCGAGGATCTGATCGTCGGCTGCGCGCAGCCCGCCGGTGAAGCCGGCTACAACCTCGCGCGCGTCGTGGCCTTGCTCGCGGGTGTGCCGGCCGCCGCGGGGACGACGGTGAACCGATACTGCGCGTCGTCGCTGCAAGCGCTCCGCATGGCCACGCACGCGATCATGGCCGGCGAAGGTGACGTGTTCGTCGCGGCCGGCGTCGAGACCGTGAGCCGCTTCGAGAAGGGGAAGAGCGACGGCCTCCCCGACACGCACAACCCGAAGTTCGCCGACGCCGAGGCGCGGACGGCCGAGCGCGCGAAGGCTGGCGCCGCCGCGTGGACTCCGCGCTCACAGGGTGGGGCAGGCCTCTCGGACATCTACGTCTCGATGGGGCAGACGGCCGAGAACGTCGCCTCGCGCGAAGGGGTCACCCGCCGCGACATGGACGAGCTCGCGCTGATGTCCCATGAGCGCGCGCTCTCCGCGAAAGACCACCACGCGAAGGACATCACGCCGGTGACACTCGGCGACGGTACCGTCGTGTCGCGCGACGAAGGGCCACGCGCTTCCACGCTGGAGAAGCTCTCGACGCTCGAGCCGGTGTTCCGCGCGGACGGCACGGTGACCGCGGGCAACGCGTGCCCGCTCAACGACGGCGCGGCCGCCCTCGTCGTCATGAGCGCCGAGCGCGCACGCTCGCTCGGGATCGCGCCGCTCGCGCGCGTCGTCGCGACGGCAGTGAGCGCGATCGACCCAGAGATCATGGGCCTCGGCCCGATCGAGGCATCCCGCCGCGCGCTCGCCCGCGCGAAGATGACCATCGACGACATCGATCTCGTCGAGATCAACGAAGCATTCGCGGCGCAGGTGATTGGCTGCCTGCGGGCGTGGAACGACCCGGCCTATTGCAAGGAGCAGCTGGGTCTGGACGCACCGCTCGGCCAACTCGACCAGGCGAAACTCAACGTGGACGGTGGCGCGATTGCGCTCGGTCATCCGGTCGGCGCCAGCGGCGCGCGCATCGTCCTGCATCTGCTCAACGTGCTCAAACGCACCGGCGGCAAGCGCGGGATCGCGGCGATCTGCATCGGCGGCGGCCAAGGCGGCGCGATGCTGGTCGAACGTCAATAGCGTGTGAAACGAAAAGAACAATGAACTCACCCAGACATTGGCGCCTCGAGCGCGACGGCGATGGCCTGCACTGGCTGTACTTCGACAAGGCCGGAGAATCGACTAACACTTTTTCCGCAGAAGCGATGATTGAACTGCGTGCCATCGTCGGCGAGCTGCAATCAGCGGCCGGCGATGCGCGTCCGCGCGGACTCGTCGTCCTGTCGGCGAAGGACAGCGGCTTCATCGCCGGCGCCGACGTTCGCGAGTTCACCGC
>JBKJQC010001308.1:0-12516 GCA_046593995.1 Polyangiales bacterium | reverse complement strand
GTCGACACCAGCCGCGTGTTCGCGACCGGCTTCTCCAACGGCGGGTTCCTCGCGCATCGACTCGGGTGCGAAGCGGCGGACGTCTTCAGCGCGATCGCGGCCGTCGCCGGGCCGCTCGGCGTCGAGCGGTGCGCTCCGACGAGGCCGGTCTCGATCCTCCATGTGCACGGCAAGATCGACGGCGTCGTGCCCTTCGCGGGTGACTCGGCGAAGAAGTGGCGCTCCGTCTCTTCGACCGTCGCGGATTGGATCCGCGTGAACCGCTGTACGCCCGAGGCCGCCGAGGAGGTCTTCGCGCATGGCAGCGCGCGCTGTGTGCGCAACGCGGGATGCGCAGACGGCAGCGAGGTCACCCTCTGCCGTGACGATCGCGCCGCCCACACGTGGCCCGGCGGTCCGACCTCGACGGGATGGGGAGGCTCTCAGGACCTCGACGCGACGACGACGATCCTCGAGTTCTTCACCGCGCGTCTCGAGCCTCGACGTCCCTGAGGATCACTCCGCGTCGCCCTCGACCGCGAGGGTCGTGAGCCAAGCGTCGGTGAAGTTCCCGAGCTCGGCCGCGACCGCTCGCCGTACGGCCGGCGAGACGCGACGCTCCGCGCGCGAGATGCATCGCGCGAGCGTCAACAGCGCATCCGCGTCGTCGAGGTGATTGTCCTCGACGAGGTGCGCGCACGTGTCGGGGACCTTCCAGACGCCCTCGTCGATGACGGCGTGGACGTCGCACCCATGGCGGGTGCACGTCCCGACGACGGTCCCGAGCGCTGGGTGATGTCGGAGCTCGAAGACGCGGCCGTGGACTGGACATCTCCCGTCCTGCAGGCGAGCGCGTCGCTCCGCACCGGATTGGCGGGGGAGACGCGGACCCGCAGCATGCGCCGGCGGCCGAGTCGTGACCTTTTTGAGTGCCCGAAGCTCGCTCACGTCGAGTCACGTAGGCACGAGCCGTTCCAACCGATGTTGCGCGTAACGTTCTCGCTGCAGCGGGTACGAGCCGTATCATGCGGTCGTGTCCAGTGAACCAGGGCGAGCATGGGTGCGATTCGCCGTCGTTCTCGCAGTCCTGCCGGCCTGTGCGCCGATCACGCCCGACCCCGCTGACCCGGTGAAACCAGGCTTCACGAGCGAGACGAAGGTCACGGTCACGCGCGTCGACGTGGACATGAACGACGGCGCGGACAAGTCGACAAAACTGGCGCCGAACGGATCCCTGGCGGCCCAGGCGATAGAACCGAAAGCGGCCCCCGCGGTGTCCTCGGCGGTCCCGCTGCTCGGCGTCGCCAAGACGGTCGGTCCGCTCCCCATCGCCACGACGATCGCGACGACACGCGGCGCCGTCTACGTCTTTGGGCGTACACGGGGCGGCTACGTCGTGCGCACGCTCTCGAGCAAGACCAAGACAGCGAGCTGGTCGCCGCCGATACAAGCCGCACCGAGCTACGACGACGACGACGCGCCCTTCGCCATCGGCGACGGCGACGCCGCGTGGTTCGGCGTCACGTCGCCCACGGGCGGTACACGCATCGTGCGCGTCGGCGAGGGGAACAAGATCACGTCGATCGGCAAGATCCCGCTCAAGCTCGGGCGGATCGCTTCGTTCGTCACGTTGAAGTCGTTCGTGGTCGTCGTCGGGCATGACGGCGAAGCGATCACGTCGGCGCGCTTGGATCGCACGACGGGCTTCCTCGACGGGAGCGCGAAGGTCATCGCGCAGGGACTCGCGTCTCCATCCGCGACACGCGCGCGCGCGCCTCGTGCCACCAACGAGGACGACAAGATCCTCCTCGCGTGGGACGCCGAGGAGGTGCCGTCCGCGCTCGAGGCTCCCGGCACCACGCCGGCCGAACGCGCGCACCCGAAGCCCGGGATCTACGTCCGCCGCTTCACCGGCTCCGGGGAACCGGCGTCCCCGGCGCGACGGCTCACGCGCCCCTCCTTCGAAGCACACGCCGTCGACGTCGTGGTGGAGCTCGGTGCGTGCGCGGTGCTCGCATCGACGCCGGACGGCTTCGAGATGTTCCGCTTCGTACGCAAAGGGAACGATCTCGGTCCGTACGGAGGGGGGCTCCACCTCGCGCCCCCCGGCGGCGACGTCGCGCTCGGCGCAGACGTCATCGGCACGATCGGGGTCAGCTCGTCGAAGCTGTTGCGCATCGGTCCCGGCATCAAGATCGTCGCCTCGCCGCTCTCGGTCGCACCACCTCCCGGAGGAGCCTTCGACGAAGTGCGCCTCTCGCCGGACGGCTACGGCGCGCACGTCCTCTTCGGCACCCGCAGCGCGCTCGGCACCCTGCCGACGATCGCGCGCATCGACGGAGACCACGTCGGCGCCGCGCTGCCGACGCCTTGGATCGGCCCCACGCCGCAGCGCCTCGTGTTCGCGGCAGCCGACGGAGACGAAGCCCTCGCGTTGGTCGTAGAAGGCGGATCGCTACGAGCGGTCCGCGTCGCGCTCGACGGCAAGCCGCGCGACGTCACGCTCGTCCCCTTCGACGTGAAGGACGTGGCCGCGCTCGAGTGGCCAAAGGCGCCGGCGCCGCGGGCCGGTCGCGCGAACGGCGAGTGGGTCCTGACGCTACAGGATCGACGCGTGTTGATCGTGACGGGCCCACGCGCGGGGACGTTGATCTCGATCGCGCCCCCGAAGGGCGCCGCCGCGAACGGCTACCTCGCGCTCGTGCCCTCGGGCGCACCATCGCCGTCCGCGCGGGTCGTCTGGATCCCGCCGCGAGAGCGCGCGGGGAAGCTGTGGTCGACGACGATCGATCCGAAGCTCGGGACCGTGGACGGGTGGACGTCGCTCGCCGAGCCGGAGCACTACTACGGTGCGCTCGGAGGAGCGCGCTTCACGGCGTTGCCGCGCATCACGGGAGGCCTGTACCTCCTCACGAACGCAGGTCCGAAGGTCTCGGCGTCGGCCCAGAGCTATCTGCTCGTCGCGCTCGATCACTCCGGCGCAGCGCTCGAGGCGCCGCTCGATGCCCCTGCGCCGATGCAGGACATCGCGATGGTGCCGACGACGGCAGGCCCCGCGATCGTGGCGACCCTCACCGGGCGCGGCGTCGCAACGCGCTGGCTCGACGGAACGGTCTCCGGGTGGCGCGAGTCGTTCGCGTATCAGCCCTTCCGCCTCCGCGGCGACGGCCCCGTGCTCCGTGAGCAGAGCTCGTTCTGGGTCGTCCCGCAGGGCGCGCTCCCCGTCGATCTCGGCGCGGTCGCGGCGTACGTCGGCGAGCGCTGCCCCTACGCGATCGCGACCGGCCCGCGCACGCTCCTCGTCGCGTGCGAGGAAGCCGCCGCCGACTCGCCGCTCGCAGCGCGCGTCACGACGCGACTCGTGTCCTTCTAAATCACCGATCGGTTTGCGCACGCCCGATTGAACACGGAGGCACGGAGGCGCGGAGGTTCGAGCCGTCTGCCGGTCGTGACGTCTCCGATGCGAGGCTCGTGTCGCCTGCCAGGTAGCCCTGTTTTCCTCAGCGATGGCGACCTAGGCGCGAAGCCCGCGGCAGCACTGCACGACCTCCGTGTGCCTCCGTGTCTCCGTGCCTCCGTGGTTTCTCGGGGCTTCAAACCGTTTCTCGCGCTAGCCTCCGTCACTTCGGACGATCGGTGACCGGCGCCGTCGTCGGCTTCGCGTCCCAACGGAAGTTGTCGAGGAGGACCGTCGAGTCGAGCGCGTGATCGCCGGTGTCCCAGATCATGAACTGGAGCGTGATCGTCTCACCGGGGATGACGGGCGCCTGCGTCGTGAGCCACGACGTGCTGCCGTTCACCGGCGGCGTGGAGCCGACGCCGGGATCGTCGAACCCGGTATCGATCAGCTCCTCGACGCCCTTCAGGCATTCGAAGGTGTGCGCGCCCTTCGTGCCGGGACGGCAGACCTCGAAGAAGCCGCTGTTCACGTTCACGGGGTTACCGTTCGCGTCGAACGAGACGTTCCCCCCGTGCTTCGTAGCGAGCGGTGCCCTCGACTTCAGGATCGCGACGAAGCTGTCGTTGTAGCTCGAGCACACCCAGCTCAGGTACTCGGACGAGAAGAAGTCGAAGTCGAAGAAGAACGACTTTGCGTTGGTGGGGACGCGGATCGTCAGCTTGAGGTTGATGCTGTCGTTCGCGGTCTTCTCGTCCGGAAAGGGGCAGCCGAGGAAGTTCTTCGGGTGTCCGGTGGGCGGCGTCACCTCGTCGAGCGGGACCTTGTACGAATCGGTGCGCGGCACCTGGAACTCGGGGTAGTCGGGCGTGCGCGCGGTGCCGCTCGAGAGCACGACGATGTTCGTGCCCTCACGCGGCATGATCGAGCCGAACTTCTTCAGCAGACCGTGCTGTACGAGCTTCTCGAGCGAGAGCTTGCTGCCGTCCGCGCGGAGCAGCTGCGCGTCGATCACGCCCCATGTCTTCGCCGTCCCCTCGGCGTTCGCATCCGCGATGCGACAGAGGCCGAGGGCGCGCGCGAAGTCCATCGCGTCGGTCGACCGGTAGTGCTCGAGCGAAGACGCGGTGTCGCACGGCAGCGTGTCGTCCGGCTTGCCGTTGCAGTCGTTGTCGACTCCGTCGCCCGGCACGTCGTACGCGCCGGGGTTGATCTCTCTGTTCCGATCGTTGCAGTCGTCCGCGTAGAGGTAGCCGTCGCCGTCGTTGTCCTTCTCGGGATCGAGGACCATGGCGTCGAAGTCACCGTCGGACACCCCTCCGTCGCCTACGCCGAAGCCGTCGCTGTCGCCGCCGGGATTCGTGCGGCCGTTCTGCCCCTCGCGCGACGCGTCCGCCGAACACCCGACGCCGAGCGCCGCTGCGGCCAAGAGCGCTGCGGACGAGAGCGCTGCGAGCGCTGCGAGCGTGGGACCGGCGAAGGAGCGAACGAGCACGGCAGGGTCTCCGAAGGGCCGACGATTCTCCTCGCCGGTCTCCCGCGGGGGATCCGATGTAGGTAGCGCACTCGACCGCCTCGCGCCAGCGTCGGCTTGCTTCGCAATCTGCTTTCCGCGCAGACCTCCGCGAGGCACAGCGGCGTGGTGGGGACCGAAGCCGACGTGACGGACCGGGCGGCTGCTCGGCGGCGCAGTGCTCACATGATCGCGCTCGCGATGCTGCCGGTCGTGATCCTCGCGTTCGTGACGTGCGGTCGTTCGGCGCCGCCCGGCGAGGGTCCGCCGACGACGTCGTCCGCGTCTGCGTCCGCGGTGCCCTTCGCGGTGGCGGCCGACGCGGGCTCGGAGCCGCCGGGAGACGGCGCCACAGCGGACGTCTCGGTCGACGTGAGCGCGACGAGCGCGACGAGCGGTCCGAAGCTCGGTGCGCGCGGGCAGATCGTCTGGATCTACGCCGAGGCGCGCCCGGGCTCGCTGAAGCTCGGCTATCTGCGCGCGGGTGCGGTCGTCGAGCGCGACGAGAAACCCTCTGCCGAAGAGGGGTGCAAGAAGGGTTGGTACGGCATCCGTCCGCGCGGGTTCGTCTGCGCGGGTGACAACGCGACGATCGACATGGACGATCCGATCGTCAAGGCTGCAACCCGACGCCCCGATCGGAAGGCGCCTCTCCCGTACGCGTACGCCGTCGCGCGCAACACGCTCGGTCCCTTCTACGGGCGCGTGCCCACGAAGGCGGAGGCCCTCCGCCTCGAGTCCGACCTCGAGGATCATCTGAAGTGGGCGCCGAAGCAGTACGCGAAGTCGATCGCGGACGCCGGTCCCGAGTTCGACGCGTACGTGAACGTCGAAGGCTCGACGTCGCCGGTCTACCTCGACGCCCCGCCGGAGTTCCTCCGCGACGGCAAGACGGTCCCCAACGTGAGCGGGCTGATCCGATCGTCGAAGGCGCTGACGGTCGGTCGCCCGAAGACGAAGGAGGGGTTCGCGATCGTCGCCTCGTTCCTCTCGGGCCCTGGGGGCACACCGCCGACGGGCGGCCCCGACGATCGGCGCTTCGATCTCACGACCGACTATCTGTTGCTCCCGCACGACCGCATGCGCGACGTCCGCCCGTCGACGTTCCACGGCCTCGCCCTGGACGACACGACCACGTTGCCGGTCGCGTTCGTGAAGCCGCGCCACCGCACGACGAAGATGTGGCTCGGCGAGAACAAGAGCGAGATCCTCCTCGCGCGTACGGCCGTCCCGCTGACCGCCGCGACGAAGCGCATCGACGGCGTCGACTGGCTCGGCACCTCCGATGGCGCCTGGATCAAAGCGGAGGACGTGATCCGCGTCGATGGGCCGAAGTCGCTGCCGGCCTTTGCGGGCAAGGGCGAGAAGTGGATCGACGTCTCGATCGCGAAGCAGGCGCTCGTCGCGTTCGACGGCGCGAAGCCCGTCTACGTCACGCTGGTCTCCACGGGACGCGACGGGCTCGGCGATCCCTCCGAGAGCTTCGCCACGATCCGCGGCGTCTACCGCATCCACACGAAGCACGTGACGATCACGATGGACTCGACGGAGTCCGGCGAGGCGTTCAGCCTGCGCGACGTCCCATACGTCCAGTACTTCGAGACCGGCTACGCGCTGCATGGCGCGTACTGGCACGACGGGTTCGGCGAACCGCGGAGCCACGGCTGCGTGAACCTCCCCGAGATCGACGCGATGTGGCTCTTCCAGTGGACCGGTCCCGAGGTGCCAGAGACCTGGCACGCGGCGCTCGCCCGTCCGATGGCGACGGGCACGCCCGTCTGGATCCACCCCTAGCTGCGCGCGATCTGGACCGAAGCGACATGCCGCGCTGCGTCCGAGACGCTTCTGTCGCCTATCGTTCGATAGGGCTTGCGCCTATCGCACGATAGGTTATCTCTACGGTCGTGCCTATCGACCGATAGGCAGAGGAGACCGCCACCATGTCCTGCACCTGCTCCGCGTGCCGCGAAGACGTCACGCCCATCCGCCCCACGCTCGGCGCCCAGCTCGCGTTCTGGAGCGCGCTCGGGACGACGATCCTCGGGCTCGTGCTCTGCCCCTTCCTCGGGTTCGCGCTCTTCACGCTCGCGCCGGTCATCGTCCTGTTCGGGCTCGCGATCGGCCCGCTCGCGGACGACGCCTTTGCGCCGGCTCTCTGCCCGGCGTGCTCGCGGCGATTCGTGCCGGTGGAGGAAGCGCCCGAGGAAGCACGCGTGATCGCCGTTGCGGGCTCGCGTGGGACGACGACAATGCGCGCGTGAGCTCCCGCGCGACGCCCGGCTCGAAGATGGATCACGACGCGTTCGCGGAGCTCCTGCGGAACGCATACCCAGGGCACGAGCGCCCGTCCGAGCGACACCTCGAGATCCTGCGCGCGGCGCTCGCGCTGTTCGCGGAGCGCGGCTACGCGGGGGCGACCTTGCGCGAGCTCGCGCGTCGCGTCGACGTGCAGCAGCCGAGCCTCTACCACTGGTTCGAGAGCAAGGAGCAGCTCGCCGAGCAGGTCATCGCGTTCCTCGGGCCCGAGCTCCTCGCCGGCGGTCCCCTCGACGCGATCCCGAAGCGGCTCGAGGACGTGCCGCGCTTCCTCGTCGAGTACGTCTTCCACATCTGGCGCGACGCTGCGTACGCGGAGTTCGTGCGCTTCCTCTTCGTCATCGCCGTCGAGCAACCGCGCCATCGCGCCGCGATCGAAGCGCTCTACGGACGCGGGAGCGAGCTGGGGGCGCAGGTGCTCATGAGCCAGTTCGTCGTCACGGGCGAGATCGAGGAAGCGGAAGCGCGCTCGTTCGTGCGACTCGCGATCGACGGCGTCGCGCTGCGGATGGTCGAGGAGCGACTGCTCTACGGGCGGAAGAGCGCGAGCCCCGAGCTGAAGGCGCACGGGGAGCGCGTCATCAAGCTGCTCGAAGACACCATCACGCTCCGTCGCTCAGTCCGCGGGGAGCGGCGGTAGGTCCGAACGCTTGATGCGGACGTCGCCGAGCGGCACGTACGACTCGAAGCCGGAGATCTTCACGAGCACGCGCTCCTCCTCGGGCGCGTCGGCGAGCTCCGCGGGCTTCGCTTGTCCGCCGATCATGACCTGCACCTTCTGGCCCGGCCCCATCGCGAGGCCGCGCAGCTCCTTGCGCTTGGCAAAGACCTTCGGCCCCTTCTTGCCGAGGCCTTGCACCGAGTACACGCCATTCGGCAGCTCGGCGAGCACGGTCGCGGGCGCGAGCACGTCGCTCCCGTTCGCGATCGGCGCGAGCACGCGCGCGCCGACCAGCTTCTCGGGGAGCGAGACCCGCGTGTCCCAGGTGCGGGCGTCGCTCTCGAGTACGAGCAGCTTGATCGACGCCAGGCGCGCGAGGAGATCCCCCTCGTTGCTGCCGACCGCGAGGAGCAGCACGCCGGAGACCTTCCCCTTCGCGATCGCGTGGAAGGTGACGCCGTTCGAGAGCACCGTGCCCTCCGGCGAGGAGGGCGAGTCGACCCGACGGGCCTTCGCCGAGCCGTAGACCCAGTAGCGGAGCGGCGGCTCGATGAGCTGACCGCCTTCGAGCTTCTCGAAGACCAGCCTCAGCCCCTGCACGATCGGGAGGCGCTTCTCGAGGTCGGGCGCGAGCTCGCCCGGCAGCTGCGACGGATCGATCGAGGCATCGAAAGCCTCGCGCTTGTCGCCGAGCGCCGCCGCGAAGCCTTTCTTCGCGGCGATCAACGCGAGGGTCGTGTCGAGCCACTTACGCCAACGGTCGGTGAGCTCGATGCGCCGCTTCTTCAGCGCGCCGCCCTCCGCGTCCTTCTCGCCCTGGATGCGGGAGAACGCGCGCGCGAAGTCCCAGTCGGCTTCGGCGCGCTTCACGTCCTTGTCGAGCTTCACGAGGAGGCAGCGCTTGTGCTCGCGGCCGACCGCCGTGTGGGTGTCGTCGTACGCCTCGTCGATCTCGCGATCGTCGGACGTGTAGGGCGCGACCTTCGCGAGCGCGCCGGCCGCCGCGGGCTCGTCGCAAGCCTCGGCGGCTTCGAGCGCTCGTTCGAGCAGCTTGCGCACGCCGAGGCGGAGCGCCGTCTTGCCTGCGGCCTGCTGGGGGTATTTGTTGAAGACGGCGATCAACGCGTCGGGATCGCCGCTCTTCTTGGCGCGCGCGAGCGCGTCCTTCGCGTCGGCCTCGGTCGGCGTGGCGATCGCGACGGGCGCCTTCGGCGGATCGGGCGCCGGGCAACCGACGCTCGGGTACGACAGCGCGGCGAGCGCGCAGAGCAGCCAGGTCGGGACGGAGCGTCGGCGGGCGCAGCTCTCGGTGCAGGGCGTGGGCGCGAGTTCGAGTGAGGGCACGGGCGCGCCATGCATACCACCACAGGCCCGAGCCACACGCGAGCCGCGCCGCGAGTTGCGCCGCGAGTTGCGGCCCCGATCGCGCATTGCGACGACGTGCTCCGAGATGTCCAACACGCGCCCCGAACCCCGCATCAGCGCGTTCCGGCCGGTGCCGCGCACCGGGGTGATCTACGTGACGACCGAGGCTTCCAAGCTCGGATTCACGTCGACCGCCCCCGATTGGTGCAACCTCGGGCAAGGGCAGCCCGAGACGGGCGCCCTCCCCGGCGCGCCCGCGCGTCTCTCCGCGGTACCGATCGCACCGGACGATCAGGAGTACGCGCCCGTCGCCGGCCTGTGGGAGCTCCGGGAGGCGATCGCTGATCTCTACAACCGCCTCTACCGGCGCGGCCTCCCCTCGCGCTACAGCGCCGAGAACGTCTCCATCTCCGGCGGCGGCCGCGCGGCGCTGACCCGCGCAGCGGCCTCGCTCGGACAGATCAACCTCGGTCACTTCCTCCCGGACTACACGGCGTACGAGGAGCTTCTCGACATCTTCGGCAACTTCCACGCGATTCCCATCCTGCTCGAGCCGGACAAGGGGTACGCGTTCTCGGTCGGCGACCTGCGGAAGGAGATCCTCGGCCGCGGTCTCTCCGCAGTGCTGCTCTCGAACCCGTGCAATCCCACGGGCAAGCACGTCCGAGGCGAAGAGCTCGCAGCGTGGGTGCGGACGTCGCGCGAGCTCGACTGCGCGCTCCTGATGGACGAGTTCTATTCGCACTATGTCTACGGCGAGGAGGGGGACGACGACGGCACGACCACCGTCGACCGCGCGGCCGCGGCAATCGAATCGGCCGCGCGCTACGTCGAGGACGTCGACCGCGATCCGGTCCTCCTCTTCGACGGCCTGACGAAGAACTGGCGCTACCCCGGCTGGCGCGTGACGTGGACCATCGGCCCGAAGTCCGTGATCGAGGCCGTCGCGAGCGCAGGCTCCTTCCTCGACGGCGGTGGCAGCAAGCCGATGCAGCGCGCCGCGATCGAGCTGATGTCGACCGAGCACGTGCGCTCCGAGACCGCGGCCCTGCACAAGGTCTTCGCCCGGAAGCGGCGGAAGACGATCGACCGACTGACGAAGATGGGCATCGTGATCGACGCCGAGCCGGAGGGGACGTTCTACGTGTGGGGCTCGGTCGCGGAGCTGCCGCCCTCGCTCGCCGACGGCCACGCCTTCTTCCGGGCGGCGCTCGCCGAGAAGGTGATCACCGTCCCGGGCGAGTTCTTCGACGTGAACCCCGGCAAGCGCCGCGGCGGACGCCCGTCACGCTTCCGACACTACATTCGCTTCTCGTTCGGACCGAGCGAGGACGTGCTCGATCGCGCGTTCGACCGGCTCGAGGCGATGATCGCGCGCGCGCGTTGACTCGGAGACGCGCGCGCTGACTCGGAGACCACTCACCTGACATGGACGATCCAATGGCCACGAAGAAGACCGCGAAGCCTAGCTCCGCGCCGCCGACCGAGACCCCGCCCGCACGCTTCGAGGATGCGGACTTGTCGCGCGCGGTGTTCCACGACGTCACGATGAAGCACGTCACCATCGACGACGCCGACCTGTCCGGTTCCACCCTGCGCAACGTCGCGATGCGCGCGGCGACCATCGACGACGCCGACCTCCGGGGCGCTCGGCTGACCAACGTGGATCTTTCCAACGTCGTCATCGACGACGCAAACCTGTCGGGCGCGTCCATGTTCAACGTGGATTTGAGCGGTTTGGTCATCGAGGACGCCAAGATCGACGGCCTCGTCATCGACGGCGTGCGCATCGATCTCCTGCTGGCGGACGCGAAGAAGGCCAAGCGCGCCTTGGTGAAGAAGCGCTGACGCACGCTACACTGTGACCTTCCTCGGCATGTCGTCGCGCGAGACGCCCCTCCGCGAGCCTGCCGACCGGAGGTGCTCGATGCGCGTGCGGTCGTTCCTCGTCTCTTGTTTCGTGGTGTCGCTCGGCTGCTCGGCCTCCGGCGACAAGGACGGCGACAACCTCGCGGATCGCGACGACGGCGGCGGCATCAAGCTCGGCGACAGCGGCGGAACGGGAGGCTTCGGCGACATCGACCCGAACAACCTCGATCCGAACAAGGACAACGACGGCGACGGGTACATGTTCGCCGACGACTGCAACGACGCCGATCCGACGGTGAACCCGGGCGCGTACGACGTTTCGGGGGACAACGTCGACAACGACTGCAACGGCACCGTCGACGACGCCGAGCAGTGCGACGACGGCCTCCCGCTCGAGAGCACCGACGGGATGCAGTACGCGAAGGCGCTCGGCCTCTGTCGCGTCGCAAAGGCGGGCGCGACCGGCAAGGAGAAGACCTGGGGCGTGGTCTCCGCGAAGATCACGACCACCGACGAGACCAAGACGCCGTTCAAGCACCAGTTCGGCATCCAGGAGAAGTGGGGCAACATCATCAAGCCGCGGGGTGGCAGCCGGCTCGCGGTGCTCTCGAGCGGCGCGGCACGCATGCCCGGGCAGCCCGGCTACTTCAAGCCGCTGAACGGCCCGTCGTTCCCGGCGTTCACCAACACCGGCAACAAGACGGTGCCGCCCCCCGGCTGGCCGAAGAACACCAACGGATGCCCGCCTCCGAGCGGTGACGATGCGACCAAGGCGATGGACTCCGTCGTCCTCAAGATGGTGATCCGCGTGCCGACGAACGCGAAGTCCTTCACCTTCGACTTCGACTTCTACACGTCCGAGTACATCCAGTGGGCGTGCACGACGTTCAACGACAGCTACGTCGCAATCCTCAAGGGCAAGGCGCCGCTCGACCCGAAGAACCTCGGGAACATCTCCTTCGACACCGAGGGGAATCCCATCAACGTGAACAGCAAGTTCTTCCAGGTCTGCACGCCCGGCGCGTCGGCGGGCGGGAAGATCAGATACGACTGTCCGCTCGGCCGCGGCGAGCTCGCGGGCACCGGCTACGAAGGCGGCGACGTGGCGCAGCACGGTGCGACGTCGTGGCTGCAGACGCGCGCGAGCGTGGTCCCCGGCGAAGAGATCGAGATCGCGTTCATGATCTGGAACACCAGCGATCCCAACCTGCAGTCCGCGATCGTGCTCGACAACTGGAAGTGGCTCGCCGACGGCACCACCGCCCCGATCACCGATCGCCCGAAGTGATCCAGGAACTGGTCTAAATGACCGAGCGTGATTCTCGAACGCTCGGATTGAACACGGAGGCGCGGAGGCACGGAGGTCCGTGAAGTGCTGCCGCGCGCACCCAGCCGCGTCTCGCCGGCGATCGCATC
>JBKJQC010001276.1:0-3823 GCA_046593995.1 Polyangiales bacterium | reverse complement strand
GATGCGATCGCCGGCGAGACGCGGCTGGGTGCGCGCGGCAGCACTTCACGGACCTCCGTGCCTCCGCGCCTCCGTGTTCAATCCGAGCGTTCGAGAATCACGCTCGGTCATTTAGGTTCGCGTACGATGCCTGCGTGACCGGAAGCGATCAGGAACGACGCACGCTCTATCCGCCGATCGAGGCATATCGCACAGGCCGGCTCCCGGTGAGCGAGCTGCACGAGCTGCACTTCGAGGAGTCCGGCAACCCGAACGGCAAGCCGGTCGTGTTCCTCCACGGCGGGCCCGGGGGCGGGACCGATCCGCGCATGCGCCGCTTCTTCGACCCCGAGGCGTATCGCATCGTGCTCTTCGATCAGCGCGGCTGCGGGAAGAGCACGCCGCACGCGGAGCTGCGCGAGAACACCACGTGGGATCTCGTCGCGGACATCGAGCGCGTGCGCGCGCACCTCGGCATCGAGAAGTGGATGGTCTTCGGCGGCTCGTGGGGCTCGACCCTCGCGCTCGCGTACGCCGAGGAGCATCCGGAGCGCGTCACCGAGCTCGTGCTCCGCGGGATCTTCCTCGTCCGCAAGAAGGAGATCGACTGGTTCTACCAACGCGGCGCCAGCTCCATCTTTCCCGACGCGTGGGATCACTATCTCGCGCCCATCCCCGAGAGCGAGCGCGGCGATCTCCTGCAGGCGTATCGCAAGCGGCTGACGAGCGAGGAGGCGAACGTGCGCCAAGAAGCGGCGCGCGCGTGGAGCGTGTGGGAGGGCTCGACCTCGATGCTCTCCCCCGACCCAGACCTCATCGCGAAGACCAGTGGCGACGCGTTCTCGCTCGCGTTCGCGCGCATCGAGAACCACTACTTCGTGCATGGGTGCTGGATGAGCCCCGAGTCGCAGCTGCTCGATCGCGTCGAGCGGATCCGCAAGATCCCCGCCGTCATCGTCCAGGGGCGCTACGACATGGTGTGCCCGATGGAGAGCGCGTGGGAGCTGCACAAGGCGTGGCCCGAGGCGGAGCTCCGCATCGTGGCGGACGCCGGGCACTCCGCGATGGAGGCCGGCAACATCGATCAGCTCGTGCGCGCGACGGACGGCTTCCGCGCGAGGGGCTGATGAACCCTACTTCGAGCCGACCTTCGCCTTGAGGGCCGCGAGCTCGTCGTCGATGCGCTTCTCCTGCTCGGCGGCGGTCTCGCGCGGCGGCTGTTCGATCTTCGATCGCGGCTCTTCGCGCCCTGCAGGCCTCGACTCGGGCCTCGACTCGGGCACGGTCTCGACGTCGATCACCTTCGCAGAGAGCTCGGGCTTCTCCTTCGGGTCGACGAGCGCGTCGTACTTCGCCGAGACGCGCGGGCGCACGTAGTGATAGACGCCGAAGCCGATCGCGCCGAGCACCGCGAGCAGGAGCACGTAGACCCACAGCTTCGCGAGCAGGAAGAAGAGCGAGATCACGACCAGCAGTCCGCCGATGCCGATCGCGATCCACTTGTACCTGCCGAGCTTGGTCTCGCGTTCGCGCTCGGCGTCCCTCGCCGCCCGCTCTTCGTCGGTCAGCGTGAAGTCTTCGAGCGCGCGCTTCGCCTTGTCCTTCCCCGCCTCGAGCAGGGCGCGGGCCATGAGCTTCTTGTCCCGCAGATCGTCGGCCACGCCCCCATCGTGGCCACGCCCGGACCGCCCGACAACTACTTCCACGTCGGCGTGGGCGGGGGCTCGGCGATCAGGCGCTGCGGCCGCTCTCCCCGTGGACGATCGCGCCGCCAATCAGGTGCGCGAGGCGGAGCGCTTCCGGGACGTGACCGCGATCCGTGAGCGCGGACAAGGCGCGAGCGATCGCGGTGGGCTCGCCCCCCTGCACCTGGAAGTGGAACGGCGCCGCTGCGTGGATCGGCCCTGCGCGCCGCAGGATCGCAAGTCGACGCTCCGGCGACGGGAGCTTCCGGATCGCACGTTCGACGGCGTCGAGATCGGGCGCGCGCCGCATGACAGCGACGCACGGCCGCTTCGTCTCCCGCGCGAGCCGCTCGAGATCGACGACGTTGAACCCTCCGAACGCGATCCCGTCGATCAGGATCAGATGGAGCTGCGGGAGGAACTTCCCGCCGATCAACAGGCGCAACAGCTCGTCGGTCGCGCCCCATCCGTCGCGCACGACTCGGCCGACCACCATCCCTTCGAACCGCGTCCGGGCGCACACCGCGCCCACGAGCGTGACCTTCGAGCCCTTCGCGCGCGCGAACGGCGCGTCGTCGAAGCCGATGACGCGCAGGGTCTTGTGAGGGAGGATCAGGGGCATTCTCGTTGAGAGGACGACGGATCAACCGCTGCTCGATATCGGGCCGACGGCCGCGACCCGCAAGCGCGTCCGTCTCACGAGCGCGGCGGCAGGAGGCGACCGTTCGCGACCGGACCGGCCGCGACGCCGCGGTGGAGCACGATCTTCTCGCCGGCCGCGCGTCCGTGGACGAAGGCCTCGCGACGCGGGCCGCCGCCGTAGCGGAACGTGCGCACGCGGGGATGACGCTTGCCGAAGTAGTCCTCGAGATCACCGTCCTTCACCCAGACGAGCCCCTCCTCGCGCTGCTTCTTCTCCTCGCGCGCGAGCTTCGCCATGAACCCGCTCATGACGCCCGCGAGGAACGTGCGGCGATCGCGGTTGCCATCGATGGCGTTCGTCCGCCGGTGCTCGACCCACAGCCGCTCGGCGGTGTGGAGGAGGTAGTCGTAGACGTAAGAAGCGATCTCGAGGTTCGCCGGCGAGCCGATCACCTCGAGGACCGTCGCGCGGCGCGCCTCCGCGGGGACGTAGATCGGGATCCAGATCGCCTCGACGAAGAAGTGCCGACCGAGGATCGTCCCGAGGATCTTCTCGTGCTCGCCGCGCCGCTGCGAGGGCGCGCCGAGGTGCCGGAAGGCATAGCCACGCGCGTGCACCCGTCCGCGGTGCTCGAGGTTGTGCTTGAGGAGCAGGCGCTGCGCGGCCGCCATCGCGGACTGCGCTTCGTTCTCGTTCGGGCTCTCGGCGAGGGCGAGGAGCTTGGCGACGCGATCGAGCACGCGCTCCTCGTCGGGGGAGGGGGGCCTCACCGTGGGATCGATCGGCACGCCTTGTGCGGCGGCGTCGATCCCGAGGCGCGCGCAGGTGTCGCGGAAGGCCAATCCGTGCGGGGTCTCGTCGCGGACGCCGAGCACCTCGTGGACGTACTGGTGCGCCATCTCGTGCTTCAGCACCTCGACGACGACGCCCCACGCGTGATCGGTCACGAGCCGGCGCGCGATCTCGATGGTGCGCACGTGCGGCACCCAGCGGCCGAGCGTGGTCGCGATGTCGACGAGCACCAAGCTCGGCTCGGAGAGCGCATCGCGGAAGTGCGACCAGTTCAGGTGCTTCCACTCGTGGGCCAGCGCGCGGAGCAGCGCCGCCTCGAGGTCGGCGCGGAGGTGGGGGAGGCGTTCTTGGTGGAGACGTTCCTGGTGGAGGGGCATTCGGCAGCTCCTTCGGTGCCGTCGACGCGCGCCTTCGTCAAGGGTACGGGCTCGAGAATGGCCGAGACGCTCCAAGGCAAGACGCTCTTCATCACCGGCGCGAGCCGCGGAATCGGGCTCGCGATCGCGCTCCGTGCCGCGCGCGACGGCGCCAACATCGCCATCGCGGCCAAGACGACGGAGCCGCACCCGCGTCTGCCCGGCACCATCTACACGGCCGCCGAGGAGATCGAGAAGGCCGGCGGCAAGGCGCTGCCGATGGCTTGCGATATCCGCGACGAGCAGAGCGTCGACACCGCCGTCGCCGAGACCGTGGCCAAGTTCGGCGGCATCGACATTTTGGTGAA
>JBKJQC010001108.1:0-6250 GCA_046593995.1 Polyangiales bacterium | reverse complement strand
GCGCCCTCGAGTTCGACGGCGAGAGCCACGCCAAGCTCCTCGTGTCGATCGCCAACCGCGCCGGAGTGCCGATCGACAGCTTCGGCTACACCGGGAAAGGAACGGGCGGCCTCGCCGGGCTCTGAAGACACCTTGCGCGCCGGCGCGCCGCGCGCGATGTGCGGCGCAGGAGAGATGTTCGTCGCACCCACCACTCCGGCGCCGGGCCCTGCCTACGGCAGCTACGCCGACGGCTTCGCGCCGGTCGCGCGCGCGTTCGCACAGCACCTGCGGGACGGCCGCGAGATCGGCGCCGCGCTCACGGTCTATCAACGGGGCCGCTGCGTCGTCGACCTGTGGGGCGGAATCGCAGACGTCGAGAGCGGCCGGCCGTGGCAGCGCGACACGCGCGTCGTCGTCTTCTCGGTCACGAAGGGCCTCGCCGCGATGGCGCTCTCGCTCCTCGCGGATCGCGGCAAGCTCGACTGGGACGCGCCGGTCGCGCACTACTGGCCCGGGTTCGCGACGGCCGGCAAGGAAGAGATCACCGTCCGTGCGTTGTTCAACCACCGCGCGGGTCTCCTCGCCCTCGACGAGCCGTTGCTCATGGCGCACTGCCTCGCCGAAGAGGAGCGACCGCGCGTCGTCCGCGCGCTCGAACAACAGCGCCCCTTGTGGACGCCGGGGATGCGGCAGGGATATCACGCGGTGACGTTCGGCATGTACGCGCGCGAGCTCTTCGAGCGCATCGCCGGCGAGCGCATGGGGAGGATGTTGTCGCGCGAGCTCTTCGAGCCGCTCGCAGCGGACGTCTCGCTCGGCACGTCGGCCGACGTCGACGCTCGCATGGCGACGCTCTATCCGCCGGGTGCGCTCACGCGCGCGGTGAAGACGCTCATCGCGTCGCTCGACCGCGAGAGCACCGAGGCACGCGTGCTGCGCGCTGCGCTCTCGCGCGACTCGTTGCAGCGGCGCGCGTTCCTCAATCCGCGCGGCGGACCGCTCGTCTACGCGGAGGAGCGCGTCCGACGCGCGGAGCTCGCGTGGGCGTCGGCGACGGCGAGCGCGCACGGTCTCGCGCGCGCGTACCTGCCGTTCGCCTCGGGCGGCGTGGCCGACGGGAGGACGTATCTGAAGCGCTCGACGATCGAGCCCGTCTACGAGCGCCAGAGCTGGGCCGAACGCGACACGATCCTCCAGAAGCCGCTCGGATGGTCGCAGGGTTTCCTCAAGGAAGAGCCGCACGTGTTCTCGCCGAACCAGGAGTCGTTCGGACACGCGGGAATGGGCGGCGCGCTCGGCTTCTGCGATCCGGTCACGGAGCTCACGATCGGCTACACGATGAACAAGATGGACTGGCGCGTCCGCTCGCCACGCGCCCTCGCCCTCTGCCGCGCGCTCTACGGCTGCGAGCCCGTCCGCGACGCAAGCTGAGGTTGTCGAATACCGAAACCGGAGCGATGCTCCCCCCATGGGGGGCCATGGGGGGCGTGGATCGTCGGCGGACGCCTTGTCCGTCGAGACCTTGCGCGCGATCGTCGCGAACGCGTCCGACGGCATCTTCGTCACCGACGAGAACCTGCGCATCGAGTGGGTGAACGACAGCGCGTGCGCGCTCCTCGGCTGCTCCGCCGAGTCGATGGTCGGAAAGAAGATCGCCGAGCTCCTCGTGGAGGAAGAGGGCGCGCCGCTCCTCGCCGACGACCTGCGCGCCGGGAAGAGCACCATCACGCTCCGTCGATTCCGCATGGCCGACGGCGCATCGCGCGCCCTCGAGGTGAGCGCGAAATCGATCGGGCAAGGGAAGCTGCTCGGCCTCGCGCGCGACGCCACGCAGCGACTCCGTTCGCGCGAACAGCTGGAGCGCTCCGAGGCCAGCTTCCGCACGCTCATCGAGACGACGCCCGACGCGATCATCGTCCACCGCGACGGAAAGGTGATCTACGCGAACGCCGCCGCCGCCACGTTGCTCCGCGCCGAGAGCGCCGAGCAGCTCCACGGCATGCCCGCGCTCGCGCTCGTCGCCGAGGAGGACCGCCCCGTCGTCATCGAGCGGCTGCGACTCCTCGCGACGGGGACGAAGGTGCTCCCCTTCACCGACGAACGCATCGTGAGGCTCGACGGCACGGTCTTCACCGCCTCGGTCGGCGCGATGCGCGTCGTGTTCGAGGGAGAGCCGTCCACGGTGGTCATCGCCCGCGACATCACCTCGCAGCGACGACTGCACGAGCAGCTCGCGAAGGCCGACCGCATGACGTCCCTCGGCACGCTCGCTGCCGGTGTCGCCCACGAGATCAACAATCCCCTCACCTACGTGCTCCTCCACCTCGACGCGCTCGTCGCCATGACCAGCGCTGCTCGGAGAGGGGACACGGGGCCGTCGTTCGGCGATCGCGTCGCTGATCACGCGGCGAGCGCCTCCGAGGGCGCGCAGCGCGTCGCGCGCATCGTGCGCGACCTGCGCGCGTTCTCCCGCTTCGAGGACGACGTGCGCGCCGCCATCGACGTGCACCGCGCGATCGAGCTCGCGATCAGCACCGCGAGCCACGAGCTGAAGCACCGCGCGAAGGTCGTGCGCGACTTCAGCCAGCTCCCGCACGTCCTCGCGAGCGAGGGACGGGTCGCGCAGATCGTCCTCAACCTCCTGCTCAACGCGGCGCACGCCATCCCCGAGGGGCACCCCGAGGACAACGAGGTGTCGATCACGACGGCCTTCGTCGACGACGAAGTGCGCATCACCGTGCGCGATACCGGAGTCGGCATCCCCGAGGAGCATCGTCGTCGCCTCTTCGAGCCCTTCTTCACGACCAAGCCGGTCGGCGAGGGCTCCGGACTCGGCCTCGCGATCTGCCACGGCCTCGTGACCACGCTCGGCGGGACGATCCGGCTCCTCACCGAGCTCGGCAAGGGGACAGCGTTCACCGTCGCGCTCCCTCCCGCGCCACACGTCGAGGATGTCGCGGAGGCGAAGAAGAAGGCGAGCGAACGGCCGCCATTCCGTGCTCGCGTCCTCGTGGTCGACGACGAGCCGGCGATCGGCGACGCGGTCATGCGCGCGCTGGGTGCACGGCACGAGGTCAGGTTCGTCTCGTCGGCGCTCGAGGCGCGCGCCCTGCTCGAGACCGACGATGGCTTCGACGTGCTCGTCTGCGACGTCGTCATGCCCGTGATGAGCGGCGCCGATCTGCACCGTTGGATCACCGAGCATCGGCCGCACCTCGCGGGCCGGATCCTCTTCACGTCGGGGGGCCGCATCGGCGAAGCGGCCCGCGCGCTCGCCACGATCGAGCCGTGGCGCTGGATCGACAAGCCCTTCCGGATCGAGCTTCTCGAGGACCGCATCGCGGAGGTGGTGCGGCGGTCCACCGCCTGACCTGAATGACCGAGCCGCATGACGGATTGAACACGGAGGCACGGAGGCACTGAGGTTCCAAAGTCTGCCGATCGCCGCACACGTCGTCGTCGCGCGTCGCTGCATTCGCGTCGCCGCTCCGAGAACAAACAGGGAGACGGGGAGGCTTTTTGGTGGAAGCCGAGATCGGCAGACTCTGAAAACACCTTCTCGACTCCCCGACTCCCCGGCTCCCTGTTTTCTCGGATCTCCGTGCCTCCGTGCCTCCGTGTTCGATCGATCGAGCACGCTTCCGAGAACTGCGACTGGTGATTTAGCATCGCCTGCATGATCCTCGCAGGCGACATCGGCGGAACCAAGACGGTCCTCGCGCGCTGGGAGCGACGCCCCGCGGCGGAGGGTGTCGCAGGGGGAGCAGTCCTCGTGAAGCTCCGCGAGGAGATCTACAGGAGCTCCGAGCACGCCTCGCTCGAGGAGATCATCGCCCTCTTCCGGAAAGAGGACGCCGCTCCCTACGACGTCGCGTGCTTCGGCGTGGCCGGTCCGGTCGTCGACGGCGAGTGCCGCACCACCAATCTGCCCTGGCTCCTCACCGAGACGGCGCTCGCGAAGTCCGCGGGCGTCCGCCGCGCGAAGCTCCTCAACGATCTCGAGGCGGCCGCGTTCGGGATGCTGTTCCTCACGACCGATCAGGTCCTGACGCTGCAAGAGGGCACCCGCAGCAACAAGGCGGGCACCGTCGCAGTCCTCGCTGCGGGGACCGGCCTCGGCGAGGCGATCCTGCACTGGGACGGGACGCGCCATCATCCGATGCCGAGCGAGGGGGGGCACTCGACCTTCGCCGCGCAGTCCGCAGAGGAGGCCGCGCTGATGCTCCACCTGCAGCAGAAATACGGTGAGCACGTGAGCTGGGAGCGCGTCGTCTCCGGGCCGGCGTTCCCGGTGCTGTACGAGTTCTTCCGCGATCGCCTGGCGGCGGGCGGTGTCGCAGAGCCGGGGTGGCTCCGCGAGCGCCTCGCGCGCGAGAACCCGAGCGCGGTCATCACCGAGATCGGCATGAAGGGCGACGAGCCGATCACGCGAAAGACGGTCGAGGCCTTCGCCACGTTCTATGGCGCCGAAGCCGGCAACCACGCCCTCAAGTGCCTCGCGCTCGGCGGCGTGTTCCTCGGCGGCAACATCGCCGGCATCTTGTTCCCGACCATGGCCGAGGACTTCCTCCGTGGGTTCCACCGCAAAGGGAGGCTCTCCTCGGTCCTGAAGTCGGTGCCCGTCCGTGTGGCGCGCGATCCGAGGGCACCGTTGATCGGTGCGGCCTACTTCGGGGCGACCCTGTGAGCGAGCGCGCACGGCTCGCGGAGATTCGCGCCGCCGGCGAGCGTGGCGACGACGCGACGGGCTGGCGGAAGTGGGGACCGTACGTCGCCGACCGCGCCTGGGGCACGGTGCGCGAGGACTACTCCGCCGAGGGGTCGGCGTGGTCGTACCTCTCGCACGACATGGCCCGGAGCAAGGCGTTTCGCTGGGGCGAGGACGCGATCGCCGGCTTCTGCGATCGCTACCAGCACCTCGTGCTCGCACCGGCCTTCTGGAACGAGCGCGATCCGATCCTCAAGGAGCGGCTCTTCGGGCTGACGCCGCTCGAAGGCAACCACGGCGAGGATCCCAAGGAGCTCTGGTACCACCTCGACGGTCTCCCTTCGCATGCGTACATGCGACTGCTCTACAAGTATCCACAGCGCGAGTATCCCTATTCGCGCCTCGTCGACGAGAACCGACGCCGCCACGGGCAGGGACGCGAATTCGAGCTCGTCGATACGGGCGTATTGGACGACGGCCGCTATTTCGATATCGACATCGAGTGGGCCAAAGCCGGTCCCGACGATCTGTGCCTGCGCATCACCGCGCACAACCGCGGCTCGGATCCCGCTCCGCTCCATGTGATCCCCCACCTCTGGTACCGCAACACGTGGGGGTTCCGCCCGCCGCGCCCGGAGCACATCCCCCAGATCCGGGGCGAGTCCGCTTCGCCGGAGCGTGAGCTGGTGTTGCTGGCCGACGCCGCGCACCGCGATCGCGACGTGCCGAAGAGCGTGGCGCTCGATGCCCATCGCCTGATCGCCGATCCGGGCGGACGGCGGCTGTTCACCGACAACGAGACGAACGCCGAGCGCGTGTTCGGACCGGGGAACAAGAGCGCCTCGCGCTTCACCAAGGACGCGTTCCACCGGCACCTCGTGCAGGGCGAGGACAGCGTGCGCCGCGAGCCGCACGGCACCAAGGCGGCGATCGACTATCGCTTCGTCGTGCCCGCGCACGGGCAGATCAGCGTCCGACTGCGCCTTGCGCGCGACGGTGAGCGCGCTGTGCTCGGGAAGCTCTCCGACGTCGATCGCATCGTCGACCAGCGCAGGAGCGAGGCCGATGACTTCTTCGCGTCCGTACACCCGAAAAAGGCGACCGAAGAGGAGCAGCGCGTGCAGCGACAGGCCGTCGCCGGCCTCCTGTGGACGAAGCAGAGCTACCTCTTCGACGTGAGCGACTGGCTCGACGGCGACGATCCGAAGAACCCGCCGCCGGCCTCGAGAAAGCACATCCGCAACGCCCACTGGAAGCACCTCAACTCGCTCCGCGTGATGACGGTCCCGGACAAGTGGGAGTACCCCTGGTTTGCCGCCTGGGACCTCGCGTTCCACTGCGTCGCCTTTGCGCTCGTCGATCCGCAGTACGCGAAGGAGCAGCTGAGCGTGCTCCTCTTCGAGCAGTTCCAGCACCCGAACGGCCAGATCCCGGCCTACGAGTGGGAGTTTTCCGACCTGAACCCGCCGGTCCACGCCTGGTCGGTCTGGCGGGTCTACAACATGGACCGGCTCCGGCACCCCGAGAAGAAGGGGGACCGGGAGTGGCTTGAGCGCTGCT
>JBKJQC010000805.1:0-2822 GCA_046593995.1 Polyangiales bacterium | reverse complement strand
CGCGCGCGGATGCCGCCGTCGCGCCCGCCGCGAGTGTCGCGGCGAAGGGAAGCGGCTCGGCGTCCGCGAAACCCGCCGCAGGCTCGGGATCAGCGAGCGCGTCAGCGGCCCCTCCGCCGCTCCCCTCGGGACACCCCACCGTCGACCCCGCGTCGATGCCCCCGGGGCATCCCGAGATGGACGACGAAGAGCCCGGCCTCCCCCGCGTCCCCCGCGACGAAGCGCGCGAGGACGCGTCGGTCCCCGCGGGCACGATCGTGGTGCGCGTGCTCGACGAGAAGGACCAGCCGATCGCCGGCCAGGTCGTGAACCTGGGGATCCTCCGAACGTCGGTGTCGCAGGGCGAGGCGCGCTCGCGCACGACGGGGCAGACCAACCCCGCCGGCGAGGTGATCTTCGCGAACCTCGAGAAGGGCTCCGGCTGGGCCTATCGGGCGACGATCGTGGCGAACGCTCCCGAGGATCCGGCAGCAATGGCGACGTCTGGCTCGGAGCCGTTCCCGCTGCCGCTCGACAAGGGGTTCCGCGTCGTCATCCACCGGTTCCCCGTCGCGGGCTCGATCGACAAGCTCCTCGCGGCGGTCGAAGGCGCCGACACCATCCTCGAGCTGCACGACGACGTGGTCGACGTGCAGCAGCTCTTCGACGTCATCAACGCGGGCACCGTGACCTGGGCGCTCGGGCGCGGGCTAACGCTCGGTCTACCAAAGGGGTTCAAGGCGCTGCGCGCCGCCGAGTCGATGGGCGATCAGCAGGTCAACCCGGCGGAGGCCGGCGCCAAGTGGACCGGCTCGTTCGCGCCAGGGCGCAGTCGCGTCGCCTACGACTTCAAGGTCCCCTACGACGGTGAGCCCGGCTTCGACGTCGAGGTCGAGCTACCGCCGCGCGTCCTCGCCGCGCGCGTGCGCATCCCGGTGAAGAAGGGCATGACCATGGAGGTCGACGGGTTCCCCTCTGCGCGCGCCGAGACGACGCAGACCGGCGTGAAGGTCCTCTCGACCCTGAAACAAGGGACGCCGCAGGATCCGATCCGCATGCTCCGCATCCACGTGCGGGGGATCCCGACCTCCGGCCCCGACCGATGGATCGCGACCCTCGGCGGCCTCCTCGCCGCAGCGTTCGGCCTCGGCCTGGCGATTCGCACCCCCGCCGAGCAGGACCGTGTCGCCACTGCGAGCGCCCGTGCACGGCGCCGGAAGGCTATCCTCGTCGAGATCCGCGAGCTCGAGTGCGCCCACCAGCAAGGGGACGTCGGCCCCAAGGCGTACGAGCGTGAGCGCGCGAAGCTCGTCGATCGCCTCGCCGGTACGCTCGAGCCTGCGGCGTAGCGTTAGGCCTGAGGGCTCCCGAACCGTCGGCGCAGCGCTAGATTGGAGCGCATGGCGCTCCGGAAGATAGCGATCGTCGGCAATCCCATCCTCCGCGTCGTCGCGCGCGAGCTCACGCGCGAGGAGCTCGCGTCGGAGTCGATGCAGCGCTTCGTCGACGACTTGATCGAGACGATGCGCGACGCCAACGGCGCCGGCCTCGCGGCGACGCAGGTCTACGAGCCAGTGCGCGTCTGCGCGATCGAGGTGAACGACAACCCGCGCTACCCGTACAAGCCGAACGTGCCGCTCACCATCCTCGTGAATCCCGAGCTCACGCCCCTGACCGACGAGACCTTCCAGAACTACGAGGGCTGTCTCAGCGTCCCGGATCTACGCGGCGTGGTCGATCGCGTCACCGAGATCCGCGTAAAGGCGTGGGATCGCCACGGGAATGAAATCGACAAAATCGTCAGAGGGCTGACCGCCGGGACCTTCCAGCACGAGGTCGACCACCTCGACGGAAAGTTGTTCCTCGATCGGGTGCGCGACACCACGACGCTCTGCTCGTGGAAGGAATTCGAGCGTCACCAGCAGGCCTCTTTCGCCGAGAAAGCGAGAGCGATCGTCGCTCGTTTCGGCTCATGATCGACCACAGGGAGACGGGGAGACGAGCGAGAATAAGATCGAAGCGTCTGCCGATCGCCGCGAATGCGCATAGCCACCTTCGTTTCATCCACGTCGAAGCCGCACGGATTGAACACGGAGGCACGGAGGCACGGAGGCCTTGAGAGTGCTGCCGCGTCGTAGCCACGACGCGGCAGCCGCTCATGTCAGCGGTGGCGTCTATGCTGCGATCGGCAGACCTCTCGAGCTCTGAACCTCCGTGCCTCCGCGCCTCCGTGGTTCTCTTCGACTGCTCGCGCAACGTGCAGGCGATCGTGAGCGAACAGTCGCGGAATGAGCGATCGGCAGACTCAGGGATCTCGCTCCCCGTCTCCCCGTCTCCCCGTCTGACTTCTTCGGCGGCGCAGGTCGGTCGCCACGAGGGGTGGTCGGGGCGGAAAATCGGGCCGTCCGAGGCCTGTGTACAGAGTGCGTTGCGGAGGGGGGTCGAAGGCGTGGGGAAGGGGTGTGGGGAATCGCCGACGCGAGCGGTCCACGGGTCGTCCGCGTTCACCCCCCTGGACTCCCCCCAGGCCGCGGCACGCGATTCGCTATGGAACGCGGCACGCCGACGGTTCTCCACAGAACCCACAGCCCCTCTCGATCACTCCCATAGATCTTTAACTAACTCTCCAGAGAGAAGGCTCGAGAGCACAGGGCCCTCTCGGGACGGGAGCGTCCCGAGTCGCGAGCCGGACGCCAGGTGTCGGCGGAGGGCAACGTAGGGCTCGATTCGGCGCTCGCGTCGGCGTAGAACCGCCGCTGCGGTCAGGACCTCGAGGCCGAGCGGCCGAGCGGCTGATTCGCAACGTAGGAGCTCGCGATGGACGTCACGCTGTCGAAAAAGGA
>JBKJQC010000558.1:0-21239 GCA_046593995.1 Polyangiales bacterium | reverse complement strand
ACGTCTTTACCGGTCGCGAGATCCTTCGCGCTGACGTTGAGGATGCCGTTCGCGTCGATGTCGAACGTGACCTCGATCTTCGGGACGCCGCGCGGCGCCGGCATGATCCCCTCGAGGCTGAATTTGCCCAGGGTGCGGTTCGCGCTGGCCTGCGTCCGCTCGCCCTGGAGGACGTGCACCGAGGCGCGTTACAACCGCACGCTCGGCAAGTTCCACCTCGAGGGAATCATGCCGGCGCCGCGCGGCGTGCCGAAGGTCGAGGTCGCGTTCGACATCGACGCCAACGGCATCCTCAACGTCAGCGCGAAGGACCTCGCGACCGGCAAGGACGTGCAGAAGCGCATCGAAGGCGCATCGGGTCTCAACGAAGGTGAGATCCAGCGCATGGTGAAGGAAGCGCAGGAGCACGAGGCCGAGGACAAGGCCCGTCGCGAGCAGGTCGAGCGCCGCAACAAGCTCGATGCGATGATCTACCAGATGGAGAAGACGCTCACGGAGGCGAAGGACAAGCTCGCCGCCGAGGACGTCACCAAGATGGAGGAGATCCTCAAAGAGGGCCGCTCCGCGGTGGAGCGTCAGGACGACGATGCCATCAAGACGGCGACCGAGAAGCTCGAGAAGGAGTCGCACCGCATCGCCGAGCAGATGTACAAGGCTGCGGGTCCGGGCGCCGGTGGACCGGGCGGCAACGGCGGAGACGGCGGTGGCGGTGGGACGCCGAGCACGCCGGGCGGCGAGAAGAAGAAGGGCGAGGGCGTGATCGACGCCGAGTTCGAAGAAGGCACGAACTGAGCGTCGCGCTCTCGTGAACGAAGGCCTCGCGGCAACGCGGGGCTTTCGTCATTTCGGCGATCTCGAAGATCCGCCTCCGAGAGCGTGAACTTTTCGCTCTCGACCGAACCGCCCGCCAACAGGGAGGCGAGGAGGCGAGGAGGCGAGAGGAGATCGAGAAGGTCTGCCGGGCGCTGCGACAACGCCAATGTCAGCCATGGCGGCCACAACCTCGATGCTCGCGCGCGGCAGCACAGGCTCGACCTCCGTCTGATCTCCTCGCCTCCCCGCCTCCCTGTTGGTCATCGGTCGAAGCGATCGAAGGATTCAAGACCTCTCAGCGCTAGTGGCGCGCGCCGATGCGAAGGACTAGCGCGACAGTGACCTCACGCGTATCGAGGAGCGACTCGCACGACGCACAGTGCGTCGGGTGGGAAGCGCGTAGCGTGGTCGCGCATCTCGTCCGGCGTGATCCGTGGTCCGCTCGCGACGTCGAACTCCTCGTCGAGCGCGCCGCGATACGTGTGGACCACGAACGCGATCGGTTTCGTTCCGAGGTCGGCGAGCGCGGCGATCATGCGGCGAAGGTCTTCGCGCAACGGGATGGTGCCCTCGTTCGGTCGCTCGCGGATGCGGCGCTTCCGTTCGTGCAGTGTCCGCCCCGTCTCTTCGCCGACGACCAGGTCACAAGAGCACATGCCGGTGACGACGCTCCACAGCTTCATCCCTTGCGGCAGACGATCCGTGGATCGCAGCGCCGCATCGATCCAGGTGTTGAGCTGCGGCTGGGCGTGTAGCCCCTCCTCGTGGGCGAGCCTGCGGAGATCGGGCTCGAGCTTGGGCAGCATCGCGACCGTGACGAACCAACACACGGCAGCCTCCCGCCATTGCGTAGACGCGGCCGTTCACGTATTCGTGTTTACGGTCAGATGCGCGCTCGAGCGCGAGGTACGCGAGGTACGTCATCTCGCGAGCGTCGACCGCTTCCACAGGAGCAGAATATCACGAGTGCTTTCAGCGCGCGTGCCACGGCGGCCCCGAGCGTGCACGCCGTGGGAGCTGTCTTGTCGTCGCACGAAATGTTGCGCTCAACGTCGAATTCGAGGCAGGCATCGTGACTCGTTCCCCGCCGAGCGCAGAGCTCTACCGATACTTGGTCGAGAGTGTTCGCGACTACGCGATCTTCTTGCTCGACACGGGCGGGCACGTGGTGACCTGGAACCGGGGCGCGCGCGAGCTCCACGGGTACGCGACCGACGAAGTGGTTGGACGCCACTTCTCGATGTTCTTTCCGCAGGCAGACGTCGCCGCGGGGAAACCCGAGCAGGAGCTCGTGGAGGCAAAGGCGCGCGGGTCCGTCGAGTACGAGGCGCATCGAGTCCGCAAGGACGGGACGCTGTTCTGGGCCGACGCCGTGCTCACCGCGATCCACGACGACGAGGGCGTGCTGATCGGGTTCGCCAAGGTCACGCGTGATCTGACGGAGCGCCGACGAGCGGAGGAGGCGATGCGCCGCAGCGAGGAACGCTTCCGGCTGCTCGTCGACAGCGTGTTCGACTACGCGATCTTCATGCTCGACCCGCAGGGCCACGTCGCCTCGTGGAACGCGGGCGCGCAGCGCATCAAGGGCTACACCGCCGACGAGATCATTGGTCAGAGCTTCGAGCGCTTCTACCTCCCGGACGACGTCCGCGCCGGGAAGACCAAGCGCTTGCTCGACACGGCGCGCAGCGAAGGCATGGTCGAGGACGAGGGTCGGCGCGTGCGGAAGGACGGCACGCACTTCTTCGCGAACGTCGTCATCACGGCGATCCACGACGAGCAGGGGCAGATCCGTGGGTTTGCGAAGATCACGCGCGACATGACCGAGCGGCGACACGCCGAGGGGGAGCGCGTGCGGCTCGCGCGCGCAGAGGCCGCGATTCGGCTGCGCGACGAGTTCCTCGCCGTCGCCTCGCACGAACTGCGGACACCGGTCACCGGACTGCAGCTCCGTCTGCAGTCGTTGGCGCGAAAGGCGCAGCGACTCGGCGAGAAGGTCCCGAGCGAGCTGCGACTCGAGGAGGAGCTCTCGCGGCTCACGGCGCAAGGACATCGCCTCGATGCGCTGATCGGTAGCCTGCTCGACGTGTCGCGCATCGCGTCGGGCCGCATGAGCTTCGATCGCCAGCCGTGCGAGATCGCAGACATCGCGCAGGAGGTCGCCGAGCTGCTCGAAGAGCCCGCGCGAGGCGTCGGCTCGCACATCCGTCTGCACATCGAGAAGAGGACGAGCGGGAGCTGGGACCGCACGCGCGTCGCGCAGGTGGTCACGAACCTGGTGAACAACTCGATCAAGTTCGGCGCCGGCGGACCGATCGACCTCCGCGTCGGCGGGGACGAGACGAGCGCGTTCGTCGAGGTCGTCGACCACGGCATCGGGGTCGAGGCGGAGCACCGAGCGCGTATTTTCGAGCGCTTCGAGCAGGCCGTCGCGTGGCGCAACTACGGCGGCCTCGGTCTCGGGCTCTACATCGTGCAGCAGATCGTCGCGGCGCACGGCGGGACGATCGCGGTCGAGAGCCAGCCGGGCGTCGAGACGACGTTCCGCGTCGTGCTCCCGCGCGATTCGAACGTTCCGACCGCGTGACGTCGCGATAGTCTCGTCTGGTGATCAAGCCCACCGTGTCGGTCGTGATCCTCCTCGTCGGTTGCGGCGCTCCGGCGCCACCCCCGGCACCTGCGCCCCCGCGTGTCACCGAGGAGCCGGTCGCAGGACCGCCGCGCGCGACGTACTCGCCCGGACTCGAGGTGGTCGACGCGAAGGTCGGCTCCGGCCCAGCATGCAAAGCCGGTGACAAGATCACGGTGCGGTACGTCGGGAAGCTCGACGACGGCAACACCTTCGACGAGAGCGCAGGCGCGACGTTCCCCATCGGCACCGGCATGCTGATCAAAGGGTGGGACGAAGGCATTCCCGGAATGCGCGTCGGGGGCGTTCGTCGACTCACCATCCCCGCGTCGCTCGGATACGGCGCGAAGGGAGCGCCCCCGAAGATCCCGCCGTTCTCGGTCCTGTACTTCGAGGTCGAGCTCCTCGCGATCGAGGGGTGAGGGGCATACGTTCGGCTCCAGATGTCCCGTCTCGCCGCCACCGTCGTCCTCTCGCTCGCTTCCCTCCTCACTGCGTCGAGCGCGCACGCGTTCTGCGGGTTCTACGTCGCGCCGACCGACGCGCCGTTGGTGAACGACGCGACGATGGTCGCGATGATGCGCGAGGGCACGCGCACCGTGCTGTCGATGTCGAACAGCTACAAGGGGCCGCTCGCGGACTTCGCGATGGTCGTGCCGGTGCCGATCGTCCTCAAGAAAGAGGACGTGAAGACACTGCCGCTCGGGCTGTTCGCGAAGATGGAGCAGCTCACGGCGCCGCGCCTCGTCGAGTACTGGGAGCAGGATCCCTGCGCGCCACTCGCCAACGACTCGTTCGGCTACGGCGGTCTGGGCATGACCGGCACCGGCCCTGGCGGCGGTGGCTACGGAACGGGGCTCGGCATCGGCTCGGTGAAGGTCGAGGCTAAGTTCGACGTCGACGAGTACGAGATCGTCATCCTCAGCGCGACGGAGTCCGACGGGCTCGAGGCGTGGCTGCACGCGAACAAATACAAGATCCCGAACGGCGCGAGCGCGGCCCTCGCACCGTACGTGAAGGAGCAGCAGAAGTTCTTCGTCGCCAAGGTCAACGCCGCGAAGGTGAAGAAGGACGCGGCGGGCGTGGTGACGCTGTCGCCGCTCCGGGTGTCGTACGAGTCGAGCGACTTTCGCCTGCCGGTGCGGCTCGGTCTCTTGAACAGCGGCGGCGCGCAGGATCTCGTCGTGTTCATCCTCGCGCGCGGGCGCTACGAGGCCGCGAACTACGCGAACGTCTTCGTGCCGACGAACCTCGACGTGACCGACGCGACGAAGTCGTCGTTCCATGGCTTCTACGGGCGGCTCTTCGACGCGACCCTGCAGAAGGCGGGGGCGCGCGCAGTGGTGACCGAGTACGCGTGGGCGCCGTCGACGTGCGATCCGTGTCCCGGCCCGACGTTGGACAGCGTCGACATGGCCACGCTCGGAAGTGACCTGCTCTACCCGTCGGGTGTGCCGGGGAGCGGAGGCTTCGGCTCGGCGCTCCCGCTGCAGGGGACGACGGCGGCCGTGGTCGAGAAGAAGATCGAGGTGGAAGGGAAGCTGCCGCCGGCGGTGGTGCGGCGGATCCTCCTCGCGAATCGCCCGCGGTTTCGCGCCTGCTACGAGAAGGCCCTTAAGGTCTCGCCGACGCTCGCGGGGACGATCGCGACGCGCTTCACGATCGACCCCACGGGATCTGTCACGAAGGTCGTCGGCGCAGCGAGCACGCTGAACGACGCCGCGATGCGCGAATGCATCCTCGGTGTCCATCGGACCCTCGCGTTCCCCGAGCCCGACGGCGGATCGGTGAGCGTCACCTCGGAGCTCGAGTACACGCCGCCGCCTGCAAAGAGCGACGCGGGGCCTCCCGCGTACGTCGATCCCGGGCCCGATCAGCCGATGACGTTGACCCGCCTGCACACCCGCTACGACGCGCGCACGCTCGGCGACGACCTGGTGTTCCGTCGCGCGCAGCCCGTCGTCGGCGGTCGGGAGTTCCGCTCTGATGACGGCAAGCTCGAGCAGTCCGCCGTCGGCGCCGGGATCAACAACTTCCAGGCCCGCTATGCGATCCGCCATGCGTGGACCGGCCCCGTCACGTGCGCGAAGCCGATCCGCGGCATCTGGGGTGCGGAGCCCGGTAAGCCCGGCGTCGGGAATTGGGGTATGTCGCAAGGTCCGAAGCCCAGCGTGGCGACCAAGCTCGCAGCCGCGCCGCGTGCAGACGTAAAGCTCGCGTCGCTCGTGACCGGTGGGCTCGACGAGCCGGCGACGTGGGACGAAGCCGCGACGGCGTTCGCCGCCGGGAAGAATGCTCCGCCGCCGCTACCGCCGTCGCCTACCGCCAGCGCAGCGCCGGTCGATGCAGCCCCCGCACGGAGGGCGTGTCATTGCGAGCTGCCGAAGGCGGCGAGCAACGACGGAGCGCTTCCGCTCCTCGTCGCCTTCGGGCTCGCGCTCGGGCGACGTCGGCGCTGAGCGTCATGCGGTGTGCGCGCTGAGCGTGTCGAGGACGCCGTAGTCCTCGGTGCCGAGCTCGAGGTCGGCGGCGCCGAGCGCGTCGCGCAGCTGTTCGACCGTGTTCGCGCCGATGATCGCGGAGGTGATGCTCGGAGCGGCCAGGAGCCACGCGAGCGCGATCTGCGTCACGGTGGCCTGCCTCGCGTGCGCGATCAGGCTCATGCGATCGAGCAGGTCGAAGCTGCGCGGATCGGCCATGTACGCAGCGATGCGCCGGCTGCTCTCGCCGCGCGTGCCCGCCGGCGCGGGCGCCCCGCGCTGGTACTTGCCGGTGAGGAATCCTCCGGCGAGCGGCGAGTAGGGGATCACGCCGATCTCCTCCTTCAGGCACGTCGCGCGCACCGCCTTCTCGAAGCCGCCGCGCTCGACGAGGTTGTAGTGCGGCTGGACGCTCTCGTAGCGGTGCAAGCTGTCGCGCGCGGAGATCGTGAGCGCCTCACGGAGCTGGGCGTCGTCGAAGTTCGAGCACCCGAGTGCTTTGACCTTGCCCGCGCGGATCAGATCGTCGAACGCGCGCAGCGTCTCTTCCTGGCGGACGCTCTCGTCGAACCAGTGCGCCTGGTAGAGATCGATTCGATCGGTCTGCAGACGCTTCAGGCTCGCGTCGATCGACTTCACGATGTGGTCGCGCGAGAGGCCTTGATCCTTCTCGTCGTCGCTCATCTGCCCGCGCACCTTCGTGGCGAGCACGAGCTTGTCGCGGCGGGTGCGGTCCTCGGCGAACCAGCGCCCCATGATCTCCTCGGTGCGCCCCGCCCACGAGTCGCTCGACCAGCGCGTGTATATGTCGGCCGTGTCGAAGAAGTCGATCCCCCGGTCGAGCGCTTCGCTCATGATCGCAAACGACGTCGGCTCGTCGCACGACCAGCCGAAGGTCATGGTGCCGAGGCAGAGGACCGACACGTCGAGCCCGGAGCGACCGAGGAGCTTGTGCTTCATGCGCCGAGCATCGAACGACGTCGCGAGGCCTCTGGCAAGAGCGTCACCTCTGGTAGCATCGCCGCTCCTTGGCGCGCCCCGCCCTCGCTCTCGTGCTCGCGCTCGGAGGCGCGCTCGCCGCGCTCGGTCGGGGGAGGCCCGCCCGCGCGGACGACGCGCCGAAATCGCACACCCACGAGTACTCGAGCTACGAGGTCGAGACGATCGACGCTGCGCTCGCGAAGACCAAGCGCGAGATCGATCTCCACCCCGAGGGCAAGATCATCGAGGGGTACGACGTCATCGCGCTCGACGTGTTCGAGAAGCGTGATCCGGTCCCGACGGTGTTCAACGTCTTCCACTTCACGTCGAAGCCGTACACGATCTCGCGCGAGCTCCTGATCCGCGAAGGGGAGCCGTACCGGAAGGTGCTGGTCGACGAGACCGCGCGCAACCTGCGCAAGCTCTCGGCGCAGCTCTCGCTCGTGCTGATCGTGCCGGTGCGAGGGACGAAGCCGGGGACCGTGCGCCTGCTCCTCATCACGAAGGACGTGTGGAGCCTGCGGCTGAACTCCAACTTCAGCTTCGTGGCGGGGCGCTTCGAGCACCTGTTCATCTCGCCGAGCGAGCAGAACGTCCTCGGCACGCATCACGTAGCGTCGACCCACTTCTATTGGCAGCCGATCTCCTACGCGCTCGGCGGGTACTACAAGGTGCCGTGGGTCGCGGGCACGCGCGTGCAGGCGTCGGGCGACGCGTCGATGATCATCAACCACCAGGACGGCCGCGTCGAAGGCTCGGAGGGCACGCTCCTCGTCCAGCGGCCGCTGTACGCGACACAGACGCCGTGGGCAGTGGCCGGGCAGCTCGATTGGAAGAACGACGTTGCACGCCGCTACACCAACGGGCAGCTCGGCACGTTCAACGCGCGCGCCACGCCGGAGATCGATCTGATCCCCTGGCAGTATCGACGCATCGAGACCGTCGCGACCGCGCAAGTCGTGCGCTCGTTCGGGTGGGCATCGAAGCACGACGTCTACCTCGGCTTCGAGGGGAGCCGTCGTTCCTATCGCACCTATGACATGTCGCCGTTCGCTCCGATTGCCGCGCAGGAGTTCATCGATCGCGTGATCCCCGTCGGCGAGAATCGCGTCGGCCCCTACGCGCAGTACCGTCACTACCGAACCGACTATCTGCGTGTCCTCGACGTCGAGATCCTCGGCCTGCAGGAAGACTTTGCGCTCGGCCTCGACTTTCTCGTGAAGGTCTATCCGATCGTGAAGGCGCTCGGGTCGACGCGCGACGTGCTCGGCTCGAACGTCGGCCTACAGTACACGCAGAAGATCCACGACGGCTTCATCCGCGCGTCGGCCGAAACGATCGTCGAGTCGCAGACCGATCGCATCACGGACGCGAACCTCGAGTGGCGGCTACGGGTGGTCTCGCCGCGCACGGGCCTCGGCCGGCTGGTGTTCGATGGCTGGCTCCTCCACCGCTTCCGCAACTACCTCAATCGCGTCACGTTCCTCGGCGGCGAGTCGCTACCGCGCGGCTATCCGACGCGGTTCCTCTTCGGCCCGAACGTCGCTGCGTACACCATGGAGTTCCGGACGCGTCCGCTCGAAATCCTCAAGACCATGTGGGGCCTGGTGGCGTTCGCCGACGCCGGCGACGCCTACGAGGGCGTGAGCGATCTTCGCCTGAACTACTCGGTCGGCGGCGGCATCCGCGCGCTGTTTCCGCAGTTCGATCGCGTCTCCTTCCGCGCCGACATCGGCTTCCCGGTCCAGCCGGGCGGGCTCCCGCCGGGCGTGTCTACCTTCGCCACCATCTTCACGGTCGGACAGGCCTTCGAGCTGAGGACGATCTCGCGGTAGGCTCGCCCGCGGGGGAACCGAATCGATGAAGGTGGAACGGGCGGGGGTGCGCAGCTCCTGGGGGTCACGGCCGCAGCCAGAGGTCGCGGGTCCGAAGACGATCCCGGTGATCGACGGGCGCTACATGGTCGAGCGCGAGATCGCGCGCGGCGGCATGGGGGAGATCCACCTCGCGCAGGACATGGGCCTCGGCCGCAAGGTCGCGCTCAAGCTGATCAAGCCGGAGCTGGTGCAGCGCCCCGACGTCGTCACGCACTTCCAGGCCGAGGCCTCCGCGCTCGCGTCGGTGCGTCACGAGAACGTCGTGCAGGTCTACGCGTTCGGCACCCAAGCGGACGCGCTCTTCTTCGCGATGGAGTACATCGACGGCCGCGACCTCGACGAGATCATCGGCGAGCACGCGGCGCACGGCGTCGACATCCCGACGTATCGCGCGCTGACCATCCTCCGCGAGGTCGCCTCCGGGCTCTCGGCCGTGCACAACGCGGGGATCATCCACCGCGACGTGAAGCCCGGGAACATCGTCATCGAGACCGACAGCGGTCGGCCGGTGCTCGTCGATTTCGGGCTCGCGATGCCCTCGGAGACGACCGGCGCGTTCTCGGCCACCGCTGCGGGCTCGCCGCCGTACATGCCGCCCGAGCAGGCGCAAGCCGGCGCACAGCTCACGCCGGCAGCCGACGTGTACGCGTTCGGTGTGACCGCGTTCGAGCTGTTGACCGGGCGCCTCCCGTTCGACGAGACGGAGGTCGACGCCATGCTCCGCGCGCACGCCGAGCAGACGCCGCCGCTCTTGTCGTCGCTGAGGCCGAACCTCCGGACCTTCGATCGCGTCATCGCGCGCATGCTCGCGAAGAACCCGCAGAATCGGTACGACGGGTTTGCGACGTTGAAGAGCGCGCTCGACGCCGCGATCGCGAAGTGGCGGTCGGGGCACACCGAGCCGGCGCCGTCGTACCCGGAGGGGGGCGGACCGGGGAAGGGGGAGATCCTGCGCATCCTCGTCATCGACGACGATGACAGCTTCCGCAAGGTCGCGGCGCGCGCGGCGCAGCTCGCGTTCTACCGGCGTTCGGCGCGCGTGTCGGTCGCGAAGACCGGCACCGACGCGTTGAGCAAGGCCGAGCAGGCGACGCCGAACCTGGTCCTCCTCGACCTCAGCCTCGACGGTAAGCACGGCATCAGCGGCGTCGAGACCATCTCCCGGCTCCGCGCGATGCCTGGCGGCGCCGAGACGCGCGTCCTCGTCGTGACGAATCGCGAGGACCAGGCCGAGCGCTGGCGCTTCTCGATCCTCGGCGTGCAGGACTTCTTCGCGAAGCAGGCCGGCCTGGTCGAGCTCGTCCAGACGATCACGCAGATCGGGACGCGCTGCGGCTGGATGAACGAGGCCGAAGCCGATTCCGCAGTCTCCTCCGTTCGTTGAGCCGAGCGCTGCTGCGACGCCGTCCGAGAAACCACGGAGGCACGGAGGCACGGAGGGGAGAGGAGATCGAGAAGGTCTGCCGATGGTTGCGACCGCGCCTCTTGGCTCGATGCGACTACGTCGTTGCCTATGCCGTGGGACCGGGCGACGGCGCGACGATCGGTAGACCTCTGGAACCTCCGTGCCTCCGTGCCTCCGTGTTCAATCCGAACTGCGCGGTTTTTGTCGTGGATTGTGGTCGCGCTCGACCGAAGGGCTGGTCAGAGCTACACCTGCGCGCCTCCCGCGACCCATGGCCTCCATCGCACCTGAAGTCGACGCTCGTTTCCGCGCGCTGTTCGCCGCGCGTCCCGTCGTGCTCGCCCCGATGGAGGACGTGACGGACGCGATCTTCCGCGCGCTCTGCCGCCGCCTCGGGGCGGATCTGTGCGTGACCGAGTTCGTCAACGTCGAAGGGCTCCTCCGCGGCTGCAAGACGGCCGCGCGCAAGATCACCCTCGCCGCGGACGATCGACCGACCGCGATCCAGATCTACGGCTCCGACGCCGATCGTCTGGCCGAAGCGGCGCGCGTAGCCGAGGCCGCCGGGCCGACGTACCTCGACGTGAACTGCGGGTGCTGGGTGCCGAAGATCGCGAGCCGCGGCGCCGGCGCCGGATGGCTGCGCGAGCCCGAGGCGATGGTCTCGATGGCGAAGATGGTCGTCGACGCGGTCTCGCTCCCGGTCACCGTGAAGACGCGGATCGGCTGGGGCCCCGAGTCGCACATGCCGATCGTGGATCTCGCGCGCCGGCTCGAGGACGTGGGCGTCCGCGCGCTCACCATCCACTGCCGCACCGCGAAGATGGGGCACTCCGGCGCCGCCGATTGGACGTGGGCGGAACGCGCCCGCGAGAAGGTCACGATCCCGATCCTCGTGAACGGTGACGTGCGCACGGCCGACGATGCGCTCCGCGCGATCGAGACGACCCGGTGCGAGGGCGTGATGGTCGGCCGCCGCGCGATCGAGCACCCCTGGATCTTCCGCGAGGCGCGCGCGCTCCTCGATCGCGGCGAGACCATCGCGCAGCCGACGCACCTCGATCGCATCGCGCTCTGTCGGGAGCATCTCTCTCTGAACGTCGCGGAGCGCGGCGAGCCCTACGGCGTGCAGTGCACCCGTCGGCACCTGAGCGGCTACCTCAAGGGCATCCCGGGCGCGGCGGTCCTCCGCCAGAAGCTGAACACCATCGACTCCTTCGAGCAGTGCCTCGCGGTGCTCGAAGGCGCCGAAGAGCGCCTGCGGCGCGGCGGTCCCGCGACCGAGGAGCCGCTCCTGACCCGCACCGAGATCCTCGCGCAGCGCCTCGGCGTCTCTCCCTGAAGCGCGCCCTATCGCGGTTTCACTCCTGCTTGGTCGGGACGAGCAAGAGAAGGATCAACCCGCCGATGCAGGCGGCGATGACGATGCCCCACGGACGCGTGCGCGGATCGCTGAAGCGCTCCTTCGCCGTCGGCTCCGTGGGGAGCACCGTCCGCTGGCCGGGATAGAACCCGGGCGCGCGCTCGGCGATCCCGGGATTGCGTGCAGGGTGACCGAACGTCTGCTCGTAGAGCAGCCGCCCCTCGCGCCAGGCGACCCAGTCGATGTCGCTCTCGATGGTCAGCGTCTCTTTCGGGAAGTGATCGCGCGCGACGAGCAACACCGCGATGACCAGATCGTCGTGGATGCGACCCTCGGAGGCGACCACGTTCTTCACTCCGGCCACACCGGGGAACACGAAGGCGTCCTTGGGATCGGCGCCCTTCGGCGCAAAGCGAATCGGGGGGTCGGCCGGGAGCTGGGGCTCGAAGACGTCGACCACGTCGCGTCGCTTGTCGACGACCTTGCGCGCGTCGACCGCGAAGCGGCCGACCGTCTCGGTCGACGGCGCGACCTGGAACGTCCAGCGGTGGGCCGCCGACGCCTGGCTCGCGGCGAGGAGCGTGAGCGCCGCCGAGGTCGCGGCAACCCCCGCCCGTCGGACTCGGCGCTGCACGTCCGCCCTCATCGACGATGATGATAGCCTCCGCGCGTGGATCGCGGCACACGCGTCTTCTGGGGGATCGTGATGATCGTCGGATCGGCGTCCGTCTACTTCGGCGTCCGGGCCGAGAGCGTTCGTCGTTCGGTGCAGAAGGCGAGCGCGTTCGTGCAGACGGGCGACCTCGTCACCTACTCGTCCACGGTCGACGGCGACACCGTCGTGCTCATGAACTCCGCGGGCGATCCGGTGACGGTACGCATCCTCGGGATCAAGGCCTTCGACACCGGTAGCGCGAAGGATCCGACGGCGAACCACGGTCGCATCGCGATCGAGGCGATGCGGCGCAACCTCGCGGGCAAGCCGATCCGCGTGATGATCGCGACCCCTCCGAAGGACAAGCACGGTCGCGCGATCGCGACGCTGTTCGTCGACGACGAGGACGTCGGGTTGAAGCTCGTGCGCGAGGGGATCGTGCTGGCGTACACGCAGTTCCCCTTCCCCGCGATGACCGAGTACGTCCACGCGCAGGAGACCGCGCGGCACGACCACAAGGGGTTCTGGGCCGATCCCATCGCCGCCGAGCGCGCGCTGGTGTTGATGGCCGAGTGGCGGAAGGGGACGCCGCCGTGATCGCAGTGATCGTCCCGACCTTCCGGCTCTTCGCGCGTCGGGTCGTACGCAACCCGCCGCCGTCGATCCGCGTCGTCGTGCTCCTCACGGTGATCCTCGCCTACGGCACGACGGGGTTCCTCTACTTCGAGATCCCCGCCAAGCCCGATCTCACCTGGCTCGACGCGCTGTGGTGGGCGATCGTCACGCTCACCACCGTCGGCTACGGCGACTACTACCCCGTGTCACTGCAGGGGCGGTTCCTCGTCGCCGCGCCGGTGATGTTCTTCGGGATCGGCCTCCTCGGCTACGTGCTGTCGCTCGCGGCGACGACGCTGATCGAGGCCAAGAGCAGGGAGCTTTCCGGGATGGCCGAACATTCGCTGCGCGATCACCTCGTGATCTTCAACTTCCCGAGCCTCGACAAGGTCGAGGAGCTCGTCGACGAGCTGCACGAGGACGCCGCCTTCGGTGCCGAGAAGGAGATCGTGCTGGTCGACGAGACGCTCGAGCAACTGCCGCCGAGCCTGCTCGGGCGCGGCGTCCTCTTCGTGCGCGGAAACCCGGCGCGCGACGCGACCCTGCGCCGCGCCTGCATCGACGCTGCGAGCAACGCCGTCATCCTGAGCAAGGTCCTCGGCGACGCCCACTCCGACGATCTCAACCTCGCGATCGCGCTCGCCATCGAGGCGCGCGCGAAGTCGGTGCGCACCACCGTGGAGGTCGTCGACCCCGCGTCGGAGGAGCTCCTCCGCAAAGCCGGCTGCGACAGCATCGTCTGCAGCTCCCGCTACGACGCACACTTCGTGAGCAACGAGGTGATCCATCCGGGCATGCAGACCGTGATCGAGGAGCTGTTGACCGTGCGAGGACAGCAGCTGCACTTCGTGCCGATCGGCGCGCAGAAGACGTTCGGCGATGCGTCGGAGGCCTGTCGGTCGAAGGGGCACGTCGCGATCGGGCTGCGTACAGGCGGGAAGACGACGATCAACGTGCCGTTCGAGCAGGCTGTGAAGAGCGGCGATGCTGTCGTGACGATCGGGGAGAAGCGGCTCCCCAAGATCTGACTCGCTTTCGCCTCCATCGAGCCCCCTCGACCCTTGGCGGCCGCTGTGTCATACGATACGTATGACACCGTCCATGCCGCGTCGGATCAACGCTCGATTGTCTCCGGAAGTCGCCCGGAAGGTCGCGTACTTGGAGAAGCGCACCAAGAAGTCCACCACCGAGGTGGTCGTCGAGTCCATCGAGCACTACTACGCGGCCCTGCAGGAAGAGGGAGCCGGGGCGGCCCGGACGCTCGAGCAAGCCGGCTTCGTCGGCTGCGCGACTGGACCTGCCGACCTCTCGAGCTCCTACAAATCCGAGCTCGCGCGCTCGATGGCCGGGAAGCTGGGCAAGAAGCCGTGATCCTCGTCGATACTGGCTTCTGGCTGGCCTTGGCGAACACCGCCGATCGGCATCACGAGCGCGCCCGCGCGGCGCTTTCGAAGCACCGGGGCCCCCTCACCACGACGTGGCCCGTGATGACGGAGACCTGTCACATGCTCGCATCGCGTCTCGGGACCGACGCGGAGATCGCCTTCGTGCGGAGCGCCGCGCTCGGCGCGTTCGACGTCTTCCAGCTCGAGCGCGCACATCTTCCACGGATCGAGGCCCTGATGCAGAAGTATCGTGGGCTGCCCATGGATCTCGCCGACGCATCCCTCGTCATCCTCGCGGAGGATGCCGGCTCGGGTGACATCTTCTCCACGGACGAACGAGACTTCGGGGCCTACCGGTGGAAGAACCGGAAGCCATTCAGGAACCTCCTCCTCGCGTAGCACGTCGTGGCAACGAGTCGGCTACGCTCGTCAGCATGCGATTCGCCGTTCTCCTGGGCGTTTTGGTGCTGTCGATCACACCGGCGGTAGCGAGCGCATCGATCACCTTCAAGGGCGGGTTCGAGACCAACGACCTGTCCCAGTGGGGCGAGAAGATCAACGCGCACAGGATCTCGGTGGTGTCCTCTCCCGTCTTCGAAGGAACGAAGGCGGGACGATTCGAGATCCGCAAGGGAGACACCGCGCTCGCGAACCAGCTCGTGCGGGTCGAGCTCGGGTGGAATCCGAGCGGGAAGATGGAGGGGACCGAGGGGTACTACGCGTGGCGCGCGATGCCCTCGATCGATCAGCCGTTCGTCGTCGGGAGCCATCAGATCACGTATTGGGAATGCGACACGATCTACAAGCAGGTCATGTCGTTCCACGTCACCGGTGAGGAGGTGTCGCTCGCGACGCGGCTCCCGACGAGCAAGACCATCTGGACGGGCTCCTTCATGAAGGGCGCGTGGCACCACTTCGTGCTGCACGTGAAGTGGTCGCCCGACGCGACGGTGGGTTTCGTCGAGCTCTGGTACGAAGGCACGAAGGTCGTCGACAAGACCTTGGTCGCGACGCAGCACCGTGACGGTGGCGGCGTGGCGCTCGACAACTTCCTCCATCAAGGTATCTTCCGCGGCGCCGATACCATCGTCCCGACCGAGGTCATGTTCCTCGATGGCACCATCGCGGGGACGACGCTCGCGGACGTGAGTGATCCGGTCGTCGACGCCGGTATCGATGCAGCGGCGGACGCGAAGGCCGACGCGCAGAGTGATGCGGTGGCCATCGACAGCGTCACGACGACCGACGCTCCGGCCGCCGAGACCGCCACGCCCGACGTGGGGATCTACGACGCGAGCGACGACGCCGCCACCCCTGACGCAGGCACAACCGAAGAGGACGGCGGTTGCACCACCGGACGCTCGTCGCGCGGACACGCGTGGCTCCTCCTCGCGTTCGCGCTCTTCGCGCGGCGACGGCGTTAGTCCTCGTCGTATTGCTCTTCGCGTCGACGCGAGCGTCCTCGACGTCGATGGCGGCGCCTCGACCCTCGACCGAGGGTGTGTCATACGAGATGTATGACGGGACCGATGGCGCGCCGGATCAACGCTCGATTGCCTCCGGACGTCGCCCGAAAGGTCGCGTACTTGGAGAAGCGCACGAGGAAGTCCACCACCGAGGTGGTCGTCGAGTCCATCGAGCACTACTACGCGGCCTTGCGTGAAGAGGGAGGCGCGGCGGCCCGGACGCTCGAGCGAGCTGGCTTCGTCGGCTGCGCGACTGGACCGACCGACTTCTCGAGCTCGTACAAGGCCGACCTCGCGCGCTCGATGGGCGGGAAGCTGAGCAAGAAGGCGTGATCCTCGTCGATACTGGCTTCTGGCTGGCGCTGGCAAACACCGCCGACCGGCATCATGAGCGCGCCCGCGCGGCGCTGGCGAAGCACCGGGGCCCTCTCACCACGACGTGGCCCGTGATGACGGAGACCTGTCACATGCTCGCATCGCGTCTCGGGACCGAAGCGGAGATCGCCTTCGTGCGGAGTGCCGCGCTCGGCGCGTTCGACGTCTTCCAGCTCGAGCGCGCGCATCTTCCACGGATCGAGGCCCTGATGCAGAAGTATCGTGTGCTGCCCATGGATCTCGCCGACGCATCGCTCGTCATCCTCGCGGAGGATGCCCGGCACCGGTGACATCTTCTCCACCGATGAACGAGACTTCGGGGCCTACCGGTGGAAGAACCGGAAGCCGTTCAGGAACCTCCACCTCGCGTAGTCAGTCGCCGGCAAACCTCACGGTGCGCGACGGCGTCGCATCACCATGAGGAGGGCGCATGAGATCGCCGCGAACGACCATGTTCCGGGGCGCGGCCCGGTCTCGCAGCCGCAGCCGCCGCTCTCGTCGACGCCGCAGCTCTGATCGTCGCTGCACTTCGGGGCGCTGGTCGCGGGCACACAGTTGCCAATTGCGCACCTGAAACCGAACGCGCACTGCGGGTCGGTCATGCAGGTCGTCGCGCAGTGTTTGTCGTCCCCGCAGATGAACGGGGAGCAGGCGCGCACAGTCCTGGCCGCGCAGGCGCCGAGGCCGTCGCAGGTGCTCGGCGTGTACTGACCGGCCGCGCACGTCGAGCCGCCGCTCTTGGTCGACGGCGCGAGCTTGCACGCCGATGCGTTGCTTCCGTCGCAGCTGCCACCGCACATCGCAGGATCACCTGCGCACGGCACGCGCTTGCCGCGTGGAACGCCTGCGACCGGCACACAGGTTCCGGCGGTCCCGCTCTCGCTGCACGCCTCGCACTGGCCGCTGCACGCCGATTCGCAACACACCCCGTCGACGCAGAGGCCCTTCTCGCACGAGCGACCTTCGGCGCACGCGGCGCCGTTCTTCTCCTTCGTCGCGCACGTGTTTCCGGTGGTGCAATAGCTGTCCGACGCGCAATCACCGTCGCTCGCGCACGTCGGTGCGTCGTTCGCGACGGCGAGCGGCGAGCTCACCTTCTTTGCGGTCGCGAACGCAGCGAGGGCCTTCGGACGCACCTCGCGGAGCGTCCGCCGCAGCGCACGCACTTGCTCGGGAGATGCCGGCGCCGCCGCGACACCCGCGTCCACGCTCCCCGCATCCGCGCGCGCGCCGCACGAGCAGATCGCCACGCAGCCGGCAAGCAGACCGAGCTCCGTTCGTCGCATCGTACGCCTCCGCCGACGAGGCTATCACCTGCACCCTCGATGCTCGCGTTCGAGAACTTGCGCGACGTGGGCAGCCACTACCGAGCTCAGTGGCCCGTCGCGTCGGTCTTCGCGTCGATCCGCGCGTCTGTGCGGGCATCGCCCTGTGCATCGGCCGTGTCCGCGCTCACGCCGGTGTCAGTGGCGACGTCGTCGGGCGTCGCTCGTCGTGAGGTGCTTGCGGAGGTCGTCCTCTCACCGTGCGCGACGGCGTCGCATCAGCACGAGGAGGGCGAATGGGATCGCCGCGAGTGATCCCGTTCCCGGGCGCGGCCCGGTCTCGCAGCCGCAGCCGCCGCTCTCGTCGGTCGACGAGGTCGACGGCGCGCAAACGTTCGTGTCGCACTTGAAGCCGACCGCGCAGGCGCCGAGGCCGTCGCAGGTGCTCGTCGGATCGGCCGTGCACTTGTCCCTCGGATCGGTGTCGGCGAGCACGTTGCTGCACGTGCCGTCGGTGCCGCTGCCCTTCTTGGTCGCGGTGCATGCCTCGCAGTTTCCCGTGCACGCCTTGTCGCAGCAGACGGAGTCGGCGCAGAAGCCGCTCTTGCACTGCGACGGGCGCGCGCACGCGCCGCCGAGATCGAGGTCGGTGGTGCACGTCGTCCCGACGCAGCGCGCCGACGTGCCGCATTCGCAGTCGGTCGCGCAGGTCGTCGCGCACGAGATACCGGCGCACCCGTAGAGACCGCACGCGGTCGTGCCGTCGCTGCGACAAACGCCCGCGTCGTTGCAGACCTGCGGCTTGGTAACGACGCCTGCCGAGCAGGACTGCGCCGTGCACTCCTTGTCGGGATCGTTGCCGTCGGCGATCGGGCCGCAAGTGCCGTCGGCGCCGGAGCCCTTCTTCGCGGCCGTACACGCCTCGCACGTGCCGCATGCCTTGTCGCAGCAGACGCCGTCGACACAGAGCGACGAGCGACACGCGGCCGCCACCGTGCAGCCAGCGCCCGAGGCGCCGAATCCGAGTTGGTCACGAACGCGTCCCGGGTGCCGCCGAGGGTCGTGTCGAAGCCACCGCTCGTCGGAAAGTCGTTCGAGTCCGTGTACCCCGTGACGAGCACGTCCCAACCGCAGAAGATCGATCCGAAGGTCCTCGGCAAGCTCGATCCCGCCTCCGCGACGGTGCGCGAGATCCAGAAGCTCGCCCAACGAGAGCGCGGCAAGAACAAGGCGAGCAAGCCGCGCGGACGCACGACGACCGCGGAGGAGCGAGCGCTCGCGACGAAGCTACAGGCGTCGCTCCGCAAGGCCGGCGCGGCGGGCGCCGAGGTCGTTGCGCTCGCGACCAAGCCGGGCGCGCCCGCAAAGCTGCGCATCGAGCTCCCCATCGACGAGCTCGCCGAGCTGAAGGCCGCGCTCGCATCCGTTCACCGACGTCGGTGAGCCAACTCACCAACGTCGGTGAACAGGTTTTGACCAGCGCCTGCGAGCGATGGCGCTGCCGCCGACCGGACTCGCCGCTGCGAGCGCTGCCGACGTGGTCGGCGATAGGTAACTACACCGTGGACTCGGCCGCGCTCGTCGCCGTGCGCGACGGCTGGGCGCAGGTCTGCGGCACTGCCCTCACCGTGCGCGACGACGTCGCAGCGCCATCAGGAGCGCGAGTGGCAGCGCCGCGAATGACCACCGGCCCGATCGCGGGCCGGTTTCGCAGCCGCAGCCGCCGCTCTCGTCGGTCGACGCAGAGGCCGGCACGCACGCCCGCGTCGACGCGTCGCAAACATTGCTGTTCGCGCAGTCGAGCGACGACGCGCAGATTTGCCGGCAGTCGCCGCTCGATGGATTGCATCGATACGTGCCGCAGCTCGTGAGCTCGCCATTGGTCGAGGTGGACGTCGTCTGATCGTCGCTGCACTTGGCGACGCCGGTCGCGGACACGCACTTACCCGCGGTGCACTTGAAGCCGACGACGCACTGCGAGTCGGTCGCGCAGGTGGTCGCGCAGGCCTTGTCGTCCGCGCACGTGAACGGAGAGCAGTCGCGCGTCATACCGGCCACGCAGGCGCCGCGCCCGTCGCAGCTGCTCGGCGTCTGCTTGTCGGACGCACACGTCGAGCCGCAGCTCTTGCTCGCCGGCGCGAGATCGCACGCCGACGCGTTGGTGCCGTCGCAGGTTCCGCCGCACATCGCGGCGTCGCCCGGGCAGGGCGCGCGCTTGCCGCGCGGCGCGCCGGCGATGGTGGTGCACTTGCCCGCGGCGCCGCTCTCGTTGCACGACTCGCACTGACCGCTGCACGTCGAGTCGCAGCACACGCCGTCGACGCAGAGGCCGTTCTCACACTCGCGACCATCGGTGCACGCACCACTCCTCTGCTTCGGCGCGCACGTCTTGGCGGCGGTGCAGTAGGCATCGGACGAGCAGTCAGCATCGATTGCGCACGAGGTCTTGCAGGCGACGGTACCGCACGCATATGGCGAGCACGGCGTCGTCGCGGTCTCGCAGGTGCCGGCGCCGTTGCACGTCCTGCCGCTGACGTTGCCGCCGAGGCACGTCGTCATGCCGCAGGCGGTGCCGGTCTTTCCGTACTTGCGACACGCACCGGCGCCGTTGCACATCCCGTCGGCGGCGCAGGACGCGGGAAATCCGGGGTCGATCGGGCACTTGTTCTTCGGATCGGTGCCTTCCGCGACGTTGCCGCACGTGCCGTCGGTCCCGCCGCCCTTCCTGGCCGCGGTGCAGGTCTCGCAATCGCCAGCGCACGCGGTGTCGCAGCAGACGCCCTCGGTGCAGAAGCCGGACGCGCACTGGCGGCCCTCTGTGCATGCCGCGCCGCGGTCGAGATCCTTGGTGCACGTCATCGCCGTGCAGTGGGCCGACGGGACGCACTCGGCGTCGGTCGCGCAGGTCGTCGCGCAGGCGGAGCCGACGCAGGGGTAGAGGGCGCACGAGAGGGTGCCGTCGCTGCGGCAGGCGCCCGCGCCGTTGCAGACCCGGGCCTTGGTGACGACGCCTGCCGAGCAAGTGTTCTGCGTGCACTCCTTGTCGGGATCGCTGCCGTCGGCGATCAAGCCGCAGGTGCCGTCGGAGCCGGAGCCCTTCTTCGCGGCCGTGCATGCCTCGCACGTGCCGGCGCACGCCTTGTCGCAGCAGACGCCGTCTGCGCAGAACGATGAGCGACAGGCGGCCGCCACCGTGCAGCTCGCCCCCAAGGCTTCGAACCGGAGCTTGGTCACGAACGTGTCGTACGTGCCGACGAAGGTCGTCTGGAAGCCGCCGCTCGTCGGGAAGTCGGTCGACCCCGTGTACCCCATGACGAGCGCGTTCCCGCTGCCGTCGACCGCGATGCCCCGGCCTTCGTCGCCCGCGCCGCCGCCGAGGTACGACGACCAAACGAGCGCGCCCGAGCCGCTCACCTCGGTCACGAACGCGTCGTTCCCGCCGCCGAAGGTCGTGTCGAAGCCGCCGCTCGTCGGGAAGTCGGTCGAGTACGTGTGCCCCGTGACGAGCGCGTTCCCGCTGCCGTCGACCGCGATCCCGTTGCCGAAGTCGCCTGCGCCGCCGCCGAGGTACGAGGACCACGCGATCGTCGGATCGATCACGAGCGATCCCAGCCCGTCCCACCCGTCGACCTCGGGCGCCACGTCGCTTCCGCGCACCACGTGTCGCGCAGCGAGCTCGAGTCTCTGCGCGCCGTCTCCCGTTACGGCGAACGCCCGGAGCCCGCGCACCTGCAGCACGCCGATCCCCGTCTCGACGTCGACGCTGCGCCCGTCGTCGAGCACGCGCACCGCGGTCGCGCCCTCCCAGTGCATGACGAGCTCCGAGACCTTCGCGCCGGGCGACAGCACATAGCGATACGCGACGCCTCCGCGCACGGGCTCCGCGATCATGTCGATCCCGGGATGAATCTCCTCCCACGCGATCCGGCC
>JBKJQC010000539.1:0-5126 GCA_046593995.1 Polyangiales bacterium | reverse complement strand
TCTGATCATGGAGCTGATCAACAACGTCGCGAAGGCCCACGGCGGCGTGTCGTGCTTCGCCGGCGTCGGCGAGCGCACCCGCGAAGGCAACGACCTGTATCTCGAGATGATGGAGTCGAAGCTCGAGTCCGGCGCGAACGTTCTCAGCAAGGCGACCCTGATCTACGGCCAGATGAACGAGCCCCCGGGCGCGCGCGCACGCGTCGCTCTCTCGGCCCTCACCGCGGCCGAGTACTTCCGCGACGTCGAGGGACAGGACGTTCTTCTCTTCGTCGACAACATCTTCCGCTTCACGCAGGCCGGCTCCGAAGTGTCCGCGCTCCTCGGCCGCATCCCGAGCGCCGTCGGTTACCAGCCGACCCTCGCGACCGAGATGGGCACGCTCCAGGAGCGCATCACTTCGACCAACAAGGGCTCGATCACCAGCGTCCAGGCCGTCTACGTCCCTGCCGACGACCTCACCGACCCGGCCCCCGCGACGACGTTCGCCCACTTGGACGCGACGACCGTGCTCTCGCGCGCAATCTCCGAGCTCGGGATCTACCCGGCCGTGGACCCGCTCGACTCGACGAGCACACTCCTCGATCCCAAGGTCATCGGCGAGCGCCACTACCGCGTCGCGCGCGACGTGCAGCGCACGCTCCAGCGCTACAAGGATCTGCAGGACATCATCGCCATCCTCGGCATGGACGAGCTCAGCGAAGACGACAAGCTCCTCGTCGCGCGCGCCCGCAAGATCCAGCGCTTCCTCTCGCAGCCGTTCTTCGTCGCAGCGCAGTTCACCGGCCTCGTCGGCCAGTACGTGCCGCTGAAGGAGACGATCGAGTCGTTCGAGGACGTCGTCGCCGGGAAGTACGACGATCTGCCCGAGCAGGCGTTCTACCTCGTCGGCAACATCGAGATGGTCAAGGAGAAGGCCGCCAAGCTGAAGGCGGGCGGCTGATGGCGCTCGTCGAGGAGACCGGCAACGGTCCGATCCATCTCGAGGTCGTCACGCGCAGCGGCGTCGCGCTGCGCACGGCCGTCGACGAGGTGCAGGCACCGAGCGTCCACGGAGAGTTCGGCGTCCTGCCGGGCCACCTCCCGCTCCTCGCGGCCCTCCGCTCGGGCATCCTCACCTGGCGCGGCAACGGAACGACGGCGCGCGCGGTCATCGGACCGGGCTTCGCCGAGGCCGGCCCGGACAAGGTCCTCGTCCTGACGGAGCACTTCGTCCCGGAGGACGACATCGATCCGGCCGCGACCAAGAAGTCGCTCGAAGACGCCCGCGCCAAGCTCGAGAAGCTCGACGCGGAGGGCGTGAGCACGGGCGCCCGCTACCAGGAGTACGTGTCGCGCGTCGACTGGTGCGAAGCCCAGCTCGCGCTCGTCGAGCTGTGGCCGCCGGGTCGCCGCGGCGGCAGCAAGGGCGGCGAAGCGCACTGACGTCGCGCTGACGTCACCGCGCCGCCCCCGCGAGCGGCGCGTGACCGTGCGCTACGCTTCCTCTCCGCATGCCCGACGAGGACACACGCGCTGCGACGTCCGCTCCCGCGAGGCGGCGCCAGATCTCGGGTGGAGCCTCGGGTGGAGCCTCGGGTGGAGCCTCCGGCGGAGCGAGCGATGGCCGCCCATCGCGTTCGACGGCCGTCGCCGTCGGCGCGCTGGTGCTCGCGGGTGTGATCTTCGCGGTGGTCCGTGCACCACGAAAGCCGCTCGAGCCCGCGGCCGCCTCACCCGGAGTCGCCGTGCAGACATCGTCCGATCCCCACGCCGCGGAGCGACTCGCCGCCGCGATGGCCGATCTCGACAAGCTGCCGCCGCTCGAAGGGCCCCCGCTCTCGAAGATCCACGAGGCCCTCGAAGGCATCGGTGTCTCCGAGGTCGGCTGGAAGCTGCCCGACGGCTCGCTCCCGCCTCCGCTCCCGCCCAACACGCCGGCCTCGGTGCGGCTCGGTGTCGTGCTCGTGCGGTATCGCGGCGCGCAGCTCTCACCGGCCGACGCGCCCGATCGCGACTCTGCGCTGCGTAGGGCGAACGCGCTCGCCGAGCTCGCGAAGAGCGACTTCGGGGCTGCCGTGAAACAGGGGGACTACGGCTCCACGACCGACATCGGCGCGGTGCAACGCGGCCTGCTCGAGGCCGGTACGCAGTACGTCGTCTTCACGATGGCGCCGGGGGCGACGACACCGGTGCTCGACACACCGCGCGGCTTCTGGATCGTGCGAAGGATCCGATGAAACGGTCGCTGCTCGCGTTCGTGTTCGCGGCGTGCGCAGCGGCGTGTGGCAAGCCGCCGCGCGACGACGCAAAGGCGATCGTTCGCGCGTACGAGGAGCTGCAGGGCGCCGACTGGGTCGATCGCCAAGCCGCGCTCGATGCGTTCGCGAAGACGCGCTGCGACGACGCGCAGACGTGCGCCGATCGCGATCTGTGCACGACCTACAGCCGGACGCTCTTTCGCGCGCAATCGCTCGTACGCAAGGCCAAGGAGCTCGGTCCGGAGAGCGCCGGGGGCAACGGTGCCGCAACTCCGTCGGAGCTCGCCTTGATCATCAGCGGGGCCGACGACGCCTCGAAAGCGGCGACCGCGGCCGAGCCTGCGTGTCAGTCCGCGCTGCAGCGCCTCTACGCCCTCTCACGAAAGTGAGGTCTAGGGTCTAGGGTCCAGGGTCTAGGGTTCGAGACGAGAGTCGGAGCCGAGAACGCAGAACGCGAGTCCGTCTCGTCTCTCTGCTCTCGGGCCCTAGACCCTAGACTCTAGACTCTAGACCGGGCACGCGGGGCGACCACACCGTCGCCCGAGCGAGCAGCGACGACGATCAGAACGCGTCCGCCTCGTCCTCTGCGTCCTCTTCAGCGGCCTTCGCCAAGCGAGCCTTGTCGGCGGCCAGCTCGCGATCGAGCTCGCGCGTCGAGATCACGGGGAGCTTGCGCTTGCCGATCGGACCCTCGTCGACGTAATCGCGGAGGTTGGTCATGTCCTCCAGCGCCTGGAGCCGGGCGAGCCCCTTGACCTCGACCTGACGGATGCGCTCACGCGTCAGGTTCATGATCGCGCCCACCTCTTCGAGCGTCGTGCCGCCACGATCGGCGACGTCGAGCGCGCAGGTCTCGGTCATCTCCCAGACCTCGAGGTCGGGGAAGTTCAGCTTGATCGCGCCGGTGCGCGGCGAGACGTCGAGGTAGAGGTGGTGCGCGCACGACACGAACGGGCCCGGACGCTGGCCGTCGATGCACTCTGCACGCGTCGTCGGGCGAACGCTCGCCGTGTCCTCGGGGTAGAGGAGGCGACCGCGTTCCAGCTCCGCCTTGCTCAGGCGCTTCACGCTGATGGTGCGCGCACGCACGTCCCGCTTGCGACGCGACCGGCGCTGCTCACGCGTCAGCTGAGGTTCGGGAGCGAGCGCGAGGGCGCCGTCCGTCTGCAGTTGTCCGCCCTCGTCTTCGATGAGCTCGCCTTCGACGAAGCCGTCGTCGCCCTCCTCGAACCCGCTCTCGAAGCCGCTCTCGAATCCCATCTCGTCCCCGTCGTGCATCTCGTTCATGACGTCCTCGCCCCCGAAGAAGTGAGCCGCAGCGCTCGCCCGCACCCGAATCAACCAACACTCATGACGACGCCGTCAGCGCATGCAGCTCACAGGGAGCCGCGCACACGTCTGGCTTCGCTGCGTCGCTCCCACGTTCGCGAGAGGCAGCGTCGTCGCTTCGTCACCCTCACTGCGGGTGACGGTCTTCAGCTCTCGTCAGACCGCGGCACGGCGCAGACGCGCCTGCATGGTCAAACGACTCTCGATGTCCGTCAGCTTGGTCACCAGGCGCTCCGCAAGGTCGCGCGCCTCCTCGATGTCACGCTCGAGGGATTTGGCCACTGGAGCGCCTGCACGCTCCGTGATCGCGCGCTCGAGCCCGTCGATCGCGCGTTGGAGCGTTCGCTCCGTCTCCTCGATGTCCGAACGGGCGAAGAGAAACTCCCGTTGGATTTCGTCGATCGTGAAATCCGAGGCCATCATCTCCTTGATCCGCTTGATCTGACGGAGCACGGCGACCGGGTACATACCCTGCGACCCCTGATGCTTTCCCTTGCGGCCGACGCGAACGCTGCGCGGGAGCAGCCCGAGCTGAACCCACTTCCGCAGCGTCGCTTCGCTGATCTTGAGCTTCGTGCCGTCCAGCGCGTCGAGGATTGCCTGCGAGGAGAGCCCACCGGGGTGAGCCTTCTCGATGCGCGCGATCGACTCGTCATCGAGGTCGAGCGTGCTTTTCAGTGAGTCCTCGGAAGCCACCGAACCCCTCCCCGTTTCCGTACCGCTCGTTGCGAGCGGCCTCGTGATCGCCTTCTGCGTGGCTCTCTCTTGCGAGACACGGACACCGCATTCCCGTGCGTGTGGCCGTCGAACCTGACTGCGCTCTCGTCGGCGATCGGTCTCCTCATCCCCGGCACGACTCCATCCGAGCCTGCACGTGATGGGAGCGGAACTTCTGCTGCTCGAAAAGCCGCCTCTTCAGTGGCGCCGTCTTCGACGTGCTCGTGAATGTATTCTACTGAATGGAAGAGGGTCAACGTTTCGCGATGTGAGTTGCGTTCGAACGCTGCACACCCGAGCGCGGCCGCAACCGATTCAGTTACGTATGTCATCGTCTGTCCGCGGCTATCTATATATAGATAGTGCAGATCGAGAGATGGAACCTGTGGAAAACCACGGGAAAACCGCCCCACGAGGGGCGCGCCGACGCGCCGGGGTGAGGGAAGATCGGCGGAATGCTGCTCGTGCAAGGACTTGTCCGCGCACGTCGGTTCAGCGGGGGTTGTCGGTGCGCATGTAGGTGCTCGGACGGCTTACGCCGGCGCCGTCGCGCGCTAGGGTCGCCCCTTCACGCTCCCGTCGCGCCCCACGTCATGACCGAATGACCGACGCTTCCCGCCCGATCGAGCCCTACGACCTCACGGTGCGCGGCGTACGCGTCCGCTACGTCGACGGCGGCGGACCGCCGGAACCTGGCCCCGGAGCGGTCGTCTTCCTGCACGGGCTCGGTCGCGATCACACGCAGTGGACCGCGCTCGCCACTTCGCTCTCCACGCGTCGGCGCGTCATCGCGATCGATCTGCCGGGCTTCGGCGCATCGGGCGGGCTCTCGCTGCGAAG
>JBKJQC010000487.1:0-3114 GCA_046593995.1 Polyangiales bacterium | reverse complement strand
CACCCAGCCGCGTCTCGCCGGCGATCGCATCGAGGAACGGAATTCTGGGGCCAGGCCTCGAAGCGTCGCGATCGGCAGACTCTCGAGCCTCCGTGCCTCCGTGCCTCCGTGTTCAATGAATCGTGCTCGGCGATTTAGCCGCGGCAGGTACGGCGCGCTCGTTCGCGAACCCGGCGCCGGGCGGTCACGCGGAGGATCGTATCGATCGACCATACAGTGCCGTCGTGAAAATGATGATTGTCGATACGACGCAGGTTGGCAGACTGCTGCTGCATGACGCGTCTCCAGCGAAGCTTCCTTCTCGGTGTCGTCGGTCTCACCGGATGCACGGCCCGCGTCTCCGACCACGAGGGACCCGCGCGTGCCTTGGAGCAGGAGGCATTCTGTACCTCGGGAGAGCGGCCCGCGCCCCCTGTGGCGCCGACGAACGCGTGTCTCGAAGAGGCAGTAGGCGAGGGCGCGGTCGTCGTCCGCGCGACGCGCCGGACGAGCGCGGTCGTCGACGGGCTCGAGGTGTTGCGCGAGGAGACCTTCGGCGCGGCTGGCGATCTGGAGCGGCGTGTCACCCGCAAGTCCCGCGGACCGCTGCTCGTCTTCGAGAGCACGGAGCATCCTCTGCTCTCTCCCGCGGAGTCGCTCCCGTACACCTACGGCGAGGCAGCGACGTTCTCGATCGACTACCGGTACGACGGTGCCGGCCGGCTCTTGCGCAAGGCGTACGACCGCGCGATCGACGGCGACCTCGATGGCGAAGAGCTCACGAGGTATCACCCGAGCGGTGCGATCGCAGAGACCACCGCGATGTCGCACGGGTCGCTGACGCGCCGCGCGTCGTTCGACGCCGCCGGCAACCCATTGACCGAGCTCGATGCGGGGGACTACGGCCGACGATGGGCGTACGACGCCGCCGGACTGCTGGCGCGCGAGGAGCAGCTCGCGGCCGGCGTGGTGACCGAACGCAGCGAGTGGACCATGCGCGCGAAGAAGCAACCGCTGCGCCGCATCACGTTCAAACTGTCGGCGGGCGGCGCAGAGACCAAGGTCGCGGAGGCGACGTGGACCTACGACGCGACCGGCGTGCTGACCGCGCTCGACGGCTGGGAGACGATCAGCGGCGCTCGACGCGTGAAGCACACCGAGCTCGACGCGCGCGGGCGCGCCACCCTGTTCGTGGAGGAGAACGAGGAGCCGACCTGCCGCCGCTATCAGCAAGTGTCGGAATACGGCGACGGCGACGAGCCCGTGCAGCAGACGACGACCTGTGACCGTCGTCCGTTCGAGCGGCTTCGAACGACGTTCGACGGGCAGGGGAAAAAGGTCCGCGTGGAGCACGGGTTCTACGGAAACCCGCTCTCGACCACCGAGGACGTCAGCAACTTCGCGTACGACGCGTGCGGGCGGCTCGTCTCTTCCGAGATGTTCCACAACGGTGCCCTCCAGCGACGAGAGAGCCATGCGTTCGACGCCGCCGGGCGAATGACTCTCGTCGAAGCGGTCGACCGAACCGGCACGACCACCAGCTCCGCGATCGTCTACGACCAGAGCGGCCGCGTGGTCGCGATGGACGGGAAGCGATGGACGTACGACGCCGCGGGGCGCGTCACGGCGATCGAGTATGACCAGGGAATCGTGCGCGGACCCGACCACGCGCGTGTGTTCGCTACGCGCTTTCGCTACGCCTGCGGTGACTAAATCACCGAGCGCGATTCTCGACTGCCCCGCCGCAGATCGGATTGAACACGGAGGCACGGAGGCACGGAGGTTCGAGAGTCTGCCGATCGTCTCCGACACGTCGTCGTCGCGCGTCGCTGCCTGCGCGTCGCCGCTCTCCGAGAACAACTCGGATCTCCGTGCCTCCGTGCCTCCGTGTTCAATCGATCGATACGCTTTCGAGAATTGCGACCGGTGATCTAGACCCTAGACCCTAGACCCTGGACCTTGCCTCGCGCGCCATCTACACACCGGCTCCATGCGCGACTTGATCGAGAAGGCGGACGTCCTCCACGAGGCGCTCCCCTACATCCGGCGCTTCCACGGCAAGACCTTCGTCATCAAGTACGGCGGTCACGCGATGATCGAGCCCGCGCTCCGTGACGGCTTCGCGCGCGACGTCGCGCTCCTCAAGTACGTCGGCATCAACCCCGTGATCGTGCACGGCGGCGGTCCGCAGATCGATCAGATGCTCGCGGCGATGGGCGTCGTCAGCGAGCGCATCGACGGCCTGCGCGTCACCGACGACAAGACGATGGACGTCGTCGAGATGGTGCTCGCCGGAAAGCTCAATCAGGAGATCGTGTCGCTCATCTGCCAGCACGGCGGCCACGCCGTCGGCTTGTCCGGGAAGGACGACGGGTTCCTGCGCGGCAAGAAGGTCGCCGAGATGAAGACGAAGTCGGGCGCGATGGTCGATCCCGGCCGCGTCGGCGAGATCGTCTCGGTCGATCCCACCATCGTCCTCAACCTCATGACGGGCGGCTTCGTACCGGTGATCGCGCCCATCGCCGTCGACGAGCTCGGCGCGTCGCTCAACGTGAACGCCGACACGGTCGCAGGCGCCGTCGCGGCCGCGCTGAAGGCCGAGAAGCTCGTGCTGATGACCGACATCGAAGGCGTGCGTGACGGCGAGAAGAAGCTCGTGCCCTCGCTCCGCGCCGAAGACGTCGCGCGCATGCGCGCCTCGGGCGTGATCGACGGCGGGATGATCCCGAAGGTGCAGTGCGCGCTCGACGCCGTCGCAGCCGGAGTGGGCAAGGCGCACGTCATCGACGGACGTGTCGCACACGCGGTGCTGCTCGAGATCTTCACCGATCAGGGGATCGGGACCGAGTTCCTCTGAGAGGAGACGTTCGGGACGCGGATCGGCTTCAACGCCCGCAGTAGATTCTCGACGACGTCCGGCTGGCAAGGGCTACGGGCGACGCCCGAAGAGCGCTTCGCTTCGTTCACGGACAACGTTCACGGTCACGTTCACGGCGAGAGTGCTCGCGCAGAACGTCGCGTCCGCTCGTGCTGCAGGAGGCCCCTTCGAAGCACCCGCTCGACGAGCCCAGCTTGCGGTGGCGGCCCAGCCCGTGCTCGTGAACGTGAGACGTGTGGCCGTGAACGGAGCGAAGC
>JBKJQC010000403.1:0-9478 GCA_046593995.1 Polyangiales bacterium | reverse complement strand
CGAGCACCACGTGGGCGAGCTCGAACGCGCGACGCAGCTCAAGAGCGACTTCCTGGCGACGATGTCCCACGAGCTCCGCACCCCGCTCAATGCAGTGATCGGGTTCGCGGAGGTCCTCCTCGACGGTACCTACGGCGCGCTCAACCCGAAGCAGGGGGTGTGCGCGGCCGACGTGCTCGCCGCAGGACGCCATCTGCTGTCGCTCATCAACGACATCCTCGATCTCTCGAAGATCGAGGCCGGACGCATGGAGCTGTGCATCGAGGACATCGACGCTTTCGAGCTCGCGTCGCAGGCGATGACGTTCGTGCGGCCACAGGCCACCGCGAAGTCGATCGACCTCGTCCTCGAGCTCCGCCCGCGCGGGACGATCGTCCGCGCGGATGCCGATCGACTCCGGCAGATCCTCGTGAACCTGCTCTCGAACGCGGTGAAGTTCACCCCGGCGTCGGGACGCGTCGTGCTCTCGGCGTGCGTGGACGCGAGCGGCGCCCGTATCACCGTGAGCGACACCGGCATCGGCATCGCGGCGTCCGATCAGGGAAAGCTCTTCAACGAATTCACGCAGGTCGACGGCTCCGTCACGCGTAAGTTCGGCGGCAGCGGTCTCGGCCTCGCGATCTGCAAGCGGCTGGTCGAGCTGCACGGCGGGATGGTCGGCCTCGACAGCGAGCTCGGCGTGGGCTCGCGCTTCTGGTTCACGATGCCGATCGCCGCGCCCGAGGTCCGACTCACCTTCCAGTCGACGCAGCCCGGCCGCCGCGCTGCCTCGAAGCGGCCTTCGGATCGCCGGATCGAGATCCCGGCGACGGTGCTCGTGCTCGACGCCGACGGCGCCGCGAGCCGGCTCGCAGAGACGCTGCTCCTCGAGGCAGGGCTCATTCCTCTCTCTGCGCGCACCCTCGCGGAGGCGCGGAAGCTCGCCCGATCCTCGACCTTCGAGGTGATCGTGATTGATCCTTCGCTCCCGGACGCGACCATCGCGACCGCGAACGAGTTCGCAGCGTCTCGCTTCGGGGCCGCCGTCGTCGTCACCTCCGTGCATGGCCAGAAGGAAGTAACCGGCGGACTGCGCGTCAGCGGCTTCGTCGAGAAGCCGATCGACGGCGCCACGCTCGTGGAACAGGTGCTGGCGGCCCGCGAGCGCACCGGCGCTCCGCGACGCGCGCTGATCGTCGACCCGAACCGTACGGACGCCCTCGCCATCATCGACGTGCTCGAGCGCGACGGTTTCCTCGTCGAGCACGTGACCACCAAGGCCGCGGCGCTCGAGGCGCTCGAGCGCCAGCCCGTGCTTCTCGTGCTCGAGGTCGACCTCCCCGACGGCAATCCGCTGGAGGTGCTGCGGGCGAGCGCTCGACTGCCGCGCTGCACGGCCGTCATCCTCACGGAAGAGTCGCTCGACGCGGCTCAAATGGCCGAGCTCGATCCCCTGGCTGCGATCATCCTGCGGAAGGGCGCTCTCTCTCGCACGGCGTTCGCTCGACACGTGGCGGCGCTCTGTCGCGACGTGTCGCGCGAGCCGGCCTCCGCGCCGCGTGTCGTTCGCCAGCGCGTGCTCGCGGTCGACGACAACGAGCAGAACTTGCGTCTGCTCTCCGCAATCCTCTCGCGTCGCGGGTTCGACGTCATCGAGGCGAAGGACGCCGCCTCCGCGATCAGCCTCGCGCGCGCGGAGCTCCCGGATGTGATCCTGATGGACGTGATGCTGCCCGACGTCGACGGCCTGACGGCGACGCGCGAGCTCAAGAGCGACGCGCACACCCGTCGGATCCCGATCATCGCGGTGACCGCGCAGGCGATGTCCGGCGACGACGAGCGAGCGCGCGAGGCGGGGTGCTCCGACTACGTGTCGAAGCCGATCGACTCCGTGCGGCTCATGCGCGCAATCGATGCGGCGATCCTCGCCGCATGAACGAATCAGGCGACCGGCAATCCGATCCGTACCGTCGTGCCGACCCCGGGGCTGCTCTCGAGGTCGATGGTCCCGCCACCCTGTCGAACGATGCCGCGGGCGACCGCGAGACCGAGGCCCTTGTGCGCACGTCCGCGGGTGGAGAAGAACGGCTCGAAGCAGCGCGCGCGGGTCGCCTCGTCCATGCCGACACCGCCGTCGCGCACGGCGATCGTGACACGGCCGTCGCGCACGCTCGTCGCGAGGTGCACCGCGCCGCCGGCGGTCGTCGCCTGCCGCGCGTTGTCGACCAGCGCTCTCAGGACGACGGAGAGCTGCTCCGGGTCGAACGAGATCGGCACCCCGGCGCCGAAGCTCGACGCGACGTCCTGCAGCTCGAGGGCCGCGAGGTGCTCGTCGACGTCGAACGTCTGTGGATCGAAGTCGCTGCGACTCCCGATCGCGAGGAGCGACGTGGTGAGCGACGAGCCCTGGGTCACGGCCGACAAGATCTGAGCAACGTCGTCGCAGAGCGGGTTCTCTGGCCCGAGCTCGTCACGGACGATCTCGCCGAAACCGCGGACCACCGCGAGGATGTTGTTCAAATCGTGCGCGATCACCGCGACCACGCGAGCCGTTTCGTCGAGCTCGAGCTCGAGCTCTTCTTCACTCACCACGGGACGCGTCGCCACCGCGACCGATGTTCGCCGCGATCGGCCGGCTCGTCGAGCGTCAGGAGGGAGCGGCGAGCAACGTGCGGAGGCGCGCGACGGCGCGGCCGTGGACCTGCGAGACGCGCGGGTCACTGATCGAGAGCATCGTGCCGATGTCCTTCAGCAGCACGCCTTCGAAGTAGTACATCTGGATGATCATGCGCTCCCGCTCGGGGAGCTGCGCGATCGCGCTCGCCAGCGCCTGTGCGTCCTCGCACGAGGAGATGCGGTCGTCGGCGTCGAGACCCGACTCGTCCGCGAACTCGCGCGGGCGGTCCGGGGTGCCGAGATCCTCGATCCGGACGACGCTGACCGCGCTGGCCTCGTCGTCGCGCACCTTGCGCGGGACCCAGTCCTGTCGGCGGAGCTCGTCGATGACGGCGCCGCGGATCCGAATCCGCGCGTAGCGCTCGAAGGTCTCGCCGTCGTCGCCGCCGTTCCTCTGCAGCGCCGCGAGGAGCCCCTGCACGCCGGCGGCCAGGAGGTCATCGAGGACCACGCACGACGGGAGGCGACGGAAGATCTTCGTCACGACCTTGCGGACGAGCGGCATGTGGCGGCGGATTTCTTCGGTGCTCGGCGTACGTACGCCCGGTGCGATGCTCAACATGAGGGAACCTCCGAGTAGAGAAATCAGGCCGCGTGAAGGATCGTGCCGACGACGTGCCGGAGCGCGTTGCCGAACAGGGGCTTGTAGACGCAGCGGAACGCAGCAACGTCGAACGTCGCTTCGAAAGTGGCGATCGATTCGTCGGCGGTGACGAACACGATCGGGACGTCGCGGTTCATGGGACCGGTACCGCCGCCCCGCACGCACCGAGCGAGCTCGAGGCCGCCCTGGAGGGGCATCTGCACGTCCAGGAGGAGGAGCGCGAAGCGCGTGGTGCGAAGCACGTCGAGCGCGCTCACGACCGTGGTCGCCGTACGGACGAGGTACCCCTCTTCCCGCAGCGTCCGATCGAGGGCGCGGAGGATCTGGGCGTCGTCGTCGACGGCGAGGATGTCAGCGGAGGGCGGGATGTTCATGGGGGCTCCCCTTGCAGAACGGCGAGGGCGAGGAGCGCGATAAGCGGCCGCTCCGACCCGCTCACCCCGGAGGGTGAGTGCACTCTCGCCCGCGATGAGGGGGCCCCTCACCCCCGCAGGTGAGCCCCCCGGAGCAGGCCGTTATCCGCGCTGCGCCACGGTCGTTTCTACCTACCGAGGCGGCCGAGACCGCGCCGACCGCCAAGGAGAGACCAACATGACCGCCGACTCCCAGACCCAAGTGCTCGTCGTCGAAGACGACTTCGCCATGCGCCGACTGCTCGAGCGCTTCCTCACCGGGCTCGGTTACCGCGTTCATTCCGTCTCGAGCGCCGGCGCGGCGCTCGATGTCCTCCGCAGCGAGGAGATCCACGCGATCGTCAGCGATCACCACCTCGGCGGCATGGACGGCGTCCAGCTCCTCGAGCTGTGCAAGCGCTCGTTCCCGAGCCTCCCGCGCATCCTCGTCACCGCGGCCGACGACTTCGACATCGCGGCCCGTGCCGTGAACGAAGCGGGCATCACGGCGCTCGTCCGCAAGCCGTGGGCAGGGCCTGAGCTCGCCGCCGCACTCGCCACCGTGACGCCAGCGCGCGCGCCGTCCTACCAGAGCGCGTCGAACACGATCCCGCAGTTCACGGCCCTCACGCGCACGTCCGAGGCCCCGGTCGTCAGCTGGGACGAGATGGACTCGGCGGATTCACAGCGCGTCCTCGATGCGAACCGCGACGTCGCGTCGCTGCAGCGGCTCTTCGGGAACTCTCTCTCTCTCTGATCCCGGGCTCCGAGCGCGAAGGTGAACACCATGAACGATCTCCTCCCCACCCGCAGTCGCATCGTCCTCGTCGAGGACGACATCATGCTCGCCCGGACCACCCGTCGCGCGCTCAGCGAGCTCCACGACGTCGACATCGACGTCTGTCACGACGTCGCCTCGGCCCGCGAAGCGCTCTCGCGGCCGTTCAGCGTCCTCGTCTCGGACTTCAATCTGCCCGACGGCACCGGGCTCGACGTGCTCGCGGCCGCAGCGGAAGCCGCTCCGCGCGCGCCGCGCATCCTCGTCACCGCGTCGACGCAGTGGGACACCGCGGCCCGCTGCATCAACGAGGGGGGTGCCTACAGGGTCCTCGCGAAGCCGCTGAGCTCGGACGTCCTCGTCGCCACGGTGGCCGGCGCGATCATCCTCAAGCGCGATCACGACTCGCGGGTCGAGGCCGACGCCCTCGCGCAGATGCACCAGATCGAGCTCGCCTCGGCGAGCGCCGACTTGTTCGTGGAGCGGCTGAACGTCGAGCGCCTGCACGAAGAGCTCGCCGCCGCTGGACGTCAGACCTTGGCGCTCGCCCTGGCGCAGGCGATCGATCGCCGCTTCGGCGACGACGGTCCGAGCACCGAGCAGGTGGCGCTCGTCAGCCGTCGGCTCGCCGAGCGCCTCGGCGTCGACGCCCAGCGGGTGCGGACGATCGAGGTCGCCGCGCTGCTCCGCCGCATCGGCTCGATCGCTCTGCGCGACGACGCGAGCCCCGACGTCGTCGGGGAGATCGGCGCCCAGATCCTCCGCACCACCGGGATCGCCAGCGAAGTGCAGGATGTGCTCGACGACCAGGGCGAGCACTTCGACGGCACCGGCGTGAACGGCCGCGGCGGAATCTCCATCGCGCTCGGGAGTCGCGTCCTCGCCGTCGCGGTTCGCTACCTCGAGTTCACCCGCGGCAGCACGCGCCCGGAGGTCCATCGTGGCGCCTGCGAAGCGCTCGTCCGCGACGAGGTCCTGGACGCCGAGATCGTCGCCGTCTTCGTCACCCAGCCCGGAGACACCTGGCACGTCGAGAATCGCCACACCCTTCCCTATGCGCCCTCGTTCGCGAGAGCGTGAAACGTCCCCGCCCCGTACGGAGGAATCCCATGACCCAGCCCCGCCGCATTCTGTTGATCGTCGACGACGACGCCATCGCCCGCCGCACCCTCTCGCGCACTCTGCAGGATACGTCGTATGACATCCTGCAAGCGGAAGGCCCCGAGGACGCGTTCGCGCTGCTCGCGGCCCATGAGGTCAGCGTCGTGATCAGCGACCACCACATGAAGGGCGCGCTCGGGACGACCTTCCTCTCCGAGGTCGAGACCCGCTATCCGAAGGCCGTGCGCATCCTGCTCACGTCGGACACCTCGACGCAGGTCTTCGTCGGCGCGATCAACGACGGGCACGCGCGACGCGTGCTCTACAAGCCGTGGGCCGACGACCAGATCCGCAGCGTCGTGCGTCAGGCCATGGGCATGCCGAAGCAGCGGGCCGCATCGTCTCCCGGCGTCTACACGCTGAAACCGCTCTCTTCGGGGACGCTCACGCGCATCAAGGCGATGTTCGGCGTCCCCACGGCGGAGTGAGCGATCACCCGGCGGGGTGAGCACCCGCACGGCGGCCCTAAGCAGACGCGCTGCACCCGCCGTTTCACTGGGAGCCATGCCGAACCTCCTCGTCGTCGACGACGACCACGCCTTCCGCCGGATGCTCTGCCGCACGCTCTCCGAGCTCGGATTCGAGACGACGGAGGCGCACGACGGCCTCGATGCCGTCGAGAAGCTCGAGGCGCGGCAGTACGAGCTCGTGATCACGGACCTCGACATGCCGAGGGCCGACGGGTTCGCGCTGATCGACGCAGTCCACCAGCGCTTCCGCGGGACGCCGGTCGTGATGGTGACCGCGTCGACGCGGACCGACTGCGTGAGCGCGCTCCGCGCAGGTGCCACCGACTTCCTCATGAAGCCGTGTCACCCGAGTGAGCTCGAGCGCGTCGTGCGCAGCGCGCTGGTCGGCCGCGATGCCTCGCGCGCCAGCAACCGCCCGCAGGCCGCCCTCCTCGGCGAGTCCTCCTCGATGAGGAAGCTCCTCGACGACATCGAGCGCGTCGCGGCGCTCGATGCTCCGGTTCGCTTCGACGCCGAGTCGGGGAACGGCAGCGACGCCTTCGCGCGGCTCCTCCATGGTCTGTCGAAGCGTGGCGCGCATGCGTTCGTCAGCGTCGCAGCGCACGCGTGCACCGACGACGCGCTGCTCGATGCCGCGCGTCACGCCGGTCGCGGGACGCTCTACGTCGACGACGTGACCGCGCTGCCGCTCGCTACACAGGCGACGCTGGCGAAGATCATCGAGCGTCAGACGCGCGACGGCGACGGCGCGCGCGTGGTCGCGCGCACGCAGCACTCCCTCGAGGAATGGGCCGCGGAGCGCCGCTTCGACGAGCAGCTCTCTCTCTTGCTGCACGAGGCGCGCATCACGCTGCCGCCGCTCCGCGACAGACCAGAGGACGTCCCGATCCTGCTCCGCCACTTCCTCGACGACGCGAACCGTCGTCTCGGCCGCGAAGTGAACCTGCAGGAGAAGACGACCGAGGCGCTGCTCTCGTATCGCTTCCCGGGAAACGTCGGTGAGCTCGAGGAGATGGTCGAGCACCTGGTCCGCCGCGCACCGAGGCCCGGCGAGGAAACCGTCGTCGAAGAGGCCGAGCTCGCCGTGCACTTCGTCGATGCGACGCTGCTGATGCACGACGGCAAGCGACGTGACGTCGCGGTGCTCACGAGCGGCGGCCAGACGGTGACCTCGCTCGTGCACGGCGGCGAAGCGTTCTTCGTCACGGACGAGGGGGGCGTCGTGCGGCACTTCGCGGGCAGCGCGATCGCCATGGTGTCGGTGGCGCAACGCATCGACGCGGACGACGAGCTGCCGCGACACGTCCGCAAGGTGCGCGTCACCTTCCTCAGCGGCGCGACCGCAGACGGAGACCTCCGCTGGGTCCGCGGCGCGGCGCGACGCTCGGTCTGCGAGGTCCTCTGCGATCCGCCGAAGCTGTTCGTGCTCCACGACGGAGCGACTACCTCGTTCGTCAGCAAGTCCCACGTCGCGTGGGTGGAGGAGATCTCGTGACCCCGCTCGTGACCCGACTGCTTCGCTTCGCCGTCGAGCAGGGCGCCTCCGACATCCACGTCTCCGCCGGCGAGCGCCCGATGCTCCGCATCTCGGGAGATCTCGTCCCGATCGACTGGCCCGCCCTCACGCCCGAGCAAGCGCACGCGGTCGTCTTCGACGTGATGAACGACAGTCAGCGCCGCACCTTCCAGGAGAACCTGGAGGTCGACTTCGCGTATCGCCTCGACGACACGCTCCGCTTCCGCGTGAACGCCTTCGTGCAGAACCGCGGTGAGGGCGCGGTCTTCCGCAACATCCCCACGAAGATCCCGAAGATGTCCGACCTCGCGCTGCCGCCGGTGCTCGCGCGGTTCTGCGAAGAGGAGAAGGGCCTCGTGCTCGTCACCGGCCCGACCGGGAGCGGCAAGTCGACGACGCTCGCGGCGATGATCGACTTCCTGAACGAGACGATGGCCGGACACATCCTCACGCTCGAGGACCCCATCGAGTTCGTGCACAAGAGCAAGCGCTCGCTGATCAACCAGCGAGAGATCGGGACGCAGTCCCACTCGTTCCAGGCCGCGCTCCGGAGCGCGCTGCGCGAGGACCCCGACGTCATCCTGGTCGGCGAGCTCCGCGATCGCGAGACCATCCAGCTCGCACTCACGGCGGCGGAGACGGGTCACTTGGTGTTCGGCACGATGCACACGGCGAGCGCCCCGAAGACCATCGACCGCATCATCGACGTCTTCCCCGGCAACGAGCAGGGGCAGATCCGCGCGATGTTCTCCGAGTCGATCGTCGGCGTCGTGACGCAGATGCTGTGCAAGCGGAAGGGCGGAGGGCGCGTCGCGGCCCACGAGATCCTCGTCGGCACCCCCGGCGTCCGGAACCTGATCCGCGAGGGCAAGACGCATCAGATCCCGTCCATGCTGCAGGTCGGCGGCAAAGTCGGGATGCAGACGATGGAGGCCGCGCTCGCGGACCTCGTCGCGAAGAACCTCGTCACCGTCGCGCAAGCGCGCGAACGCCTACCGGGCTCCGAGCTCCTCGCCATGCTCGACCGCTCACCCGCCACGATGGGAGCCGCACGATGATCCAGGAATCCTCACGCATGATCAGCGCTCCTCGTTCCTTCCGCGAAGCCCCCCGCGAGGAGCCGCGGGTGGAGTCGCGCGAGGCGAGCCCCCGCGCCCACGTCGACCTCTTGCTCGCGCACATGCTGAAGATCGACTCGTCCGATCTCTACGTGACGACCGGCAGTCCGCCGGTGTTCAAGGTCGACGGCGTCGGACATCCGGGCCGCGTCGCCCTCGACGCCGCGTTCATCGCGTCGATGGCCGAGTCGCTGATGACGGAGGTCCAGCGCGCCGAGTTCGCGAAGACGCACGAGATGAACCTCGCGATGTCCTTCGGCGAAGGTCGGTTCCGCGTGAACGCGTTCCGTCAGCGCGGTGCGGTGGGCATGGTCGTGCGCCTGGTGCGCACCAAGATCAAGTCGATCGACGAGCTCGGCTACCCGCAGGTGATGCGCGACATCGTGATGACGAAGCGCGGTCTCGTGCTGGTCGTCGGCGCTACGGGCAGCGGCAAGTCGACCGCGCTGGCCGCGATGATCGATCACCGCAACGCGAGCGAGACGGGACACATCGTCACGATCGAGGACCCCGTCGAGTTCGTGCATGCCCACAAGAAGTGCATCATCACGCAGCGCGAGGTCGGCGTGGACACGCTCTCGTACGCGGCTGCGCTGAAGAACACCCTCCGTCAGGCGCCGGACGTGATCCTGATCGGCGAGATCCGCGACGCCGAGACGATGGAGCACGCAATCGCCTTTGCCGAAACCGGCCACCTGTGCCTGAGCACGCGGCTCGCCAACAGCGCCAGTCAGACGATGGAGCGGATCGTCAATTTCTTTCCGGAGGAACGCCGCACCCAGCT
>JBKJQC010000373.1:0-9449 GCA_046593995.1 Polyangiales bacterium | reverse complement strand
CTAGCCTGCTCGCGGGGGAAAGCCACGCCGATGACAGTGCGTCACAAGGTCTCGATCCACGATCCGAACGCCCACCTCGTGACCGTGACCACCACGATCACGGCCCCGCCCGGCGGCTCCCTGCCCGATCCCTTGATCGTGGCCATGCCGGTGTGGACGCCCGGCAGCTATCTCGTGCGCGAGTTCTCCCGTTGCGTCGAGGATGCGCGTGCGCACGCCGGCGAGGGGCGCTCTTCCGAGCGAGACCTGCCCGTGTCGAAGGCGCGGAAGAATGCCTGGTCGATCGCCCACGGAGGCGCCGCCGAGGTCACGTTCGCCTATGAGCTCTACTGCAACGACTTGTCGGTCCGCACGAATCACCTGGACGGCTCGCACCTCTTCCTCAACGGCGCCGCGACCTTCGTCTATCCGACGCATGCGCCGAGCGAGGGGAGCGAGGTGACGCTCGACGTGCCCGAGCTCTGGAAGGTCGCGACTGCGCTGCCGCGGGCAGGCACCTCGCCACGCGTTCTCGTCGCCGAGAGCTACGACCACCTCGCCGACTCTCCGATCCACGCCGGCGCGCACGACACGCAGTCGTTCGAGGTGCAGGGCAAGCAGCACCACTTCGCCGTCTGGGGCGAGGCGCCGAACGCGAACTGGAGCGACGTCGTCCGCGACACGAAGGCGATCGTCGAGACCGAGGCGCGCCTGATGGGCGGCCTCCCCTACGACGCCTACACGTTCCTCTGGCTCATCACCCCGAAGACCCGCGGCGGTCTGGAGCACCGCGATTCGACGGCGCTCACCATCCCGCCGAGCGCGTTCGACGACCGCAAGGGGTACCTCGACGTGCTCTCGCTCGTCGCGCACGAGTTCCTCCATCTGTGGAACGTGAAGCGCATCCGCCCGGAAGGGCTGACGCCGTACCGCTACGAGGAAGAGAACTACACGCGCTCGCTCTGGTGGTTCGAGGGCGCGACGTCGTACTTCGACTGGCGCATCCTGCGTCTCGCGGGGCTCTGCAGCGTCGACGAATACCTCGACCACCTCGGCGACGAGCTCGCGCGTCTCGAAGACACGCCGGGACGAATGCTCCAGTCGGCGAGCGAGGCCTCCTTCGACGCCTGGATCAAGCTCTACCGCAGCGACGAGAACACGGTGAACAGCACCGTCAGCTACTACCTCAAGGGGGAGCTCGTCTGCGCCCTGCTCGACGTGGAGATGCGCGTACGCACGAAGGGTGAGCGCACGCTCGACCACGTGCTGACCGAGCTGTGGCGCGCGTACGGCGTCGAAGAGCGCCCCGTGCCGGAGGACGCCTTCGCGGCGGTGTTCGAGCGCGTCGCAGGCCAGTCGATGCGCGACGTCCTCGAGCCGTGGGTCGACGGGCGCGCCGAGCTCCCGGTCGACGCCATCCTGCAGAAGGTCGGGCTGACGGTGAAGCGTGACCCCGGCAAGCGCACGCGCGGCTCGCTCGGCGTGAAGCTCCGCACCTCCGACGGCAAGGCGATGGTCTCGGCGGTCTTCCCCGGCCGCGCCGCGCACCGCGCAGGGATCGACAACGGCGACGAGATCGTCGCCATCGGCGGGAAGCGGGTGGAGAGCGGCAAGGTCGACGCGACGCTCGCGGGTCGGACGGCCGGGACCAAGGTCGAGATGCTCCTCGCGCGCGACGGCGTGCTCCGCACCGTCACCGCCACGCTCGACGCGCCGGTCGCCGATCGGATCAAGATCGTCCCGGCCGAGGGCGCGACCGCATCGCAGCGCGCGCTCCTCGAGGCGTGGCTCTCGGGTCTGCCGAAGTGAACGCATCTCCCGAAGTACCGGCCGATGCGCCCACGGATGGAGCGGTGGACGTGACGCGCCCGCGTCGCGCCGAGGACTCCGTGTGCGTCATGTCCGAGCTCGTCCTCCCGAGCCACGCGAACGCGCTCGGCACGGTCTTCGGCGGCATGATCATGAGCTGGATCGACGTGGCAGCCGCGATCTGCGCGCAGCGCCACGCCCAACGTCTCGTGGTCACCGCGTTCGTGGACGACCTAGCGTTCCTCGGCCCGGTCCGGGTCGGCGAGGTGGTCCGGCTCGAGGCGCGCGTGACCGCGACGTTCCGCACGAGCATGGAGCTCGAGGTCATCGTCCACGGAGAGAACCCGATCGCTGGGAAGATCTGGCCCTGCGTGCACGCGATGTTGACGTTCGTCGCCATCGACGACACGACCCGCAAGCCGGTCGCCGTGCCGCCCCTGGTGCTCGACACCGAGCTCGCGCGCGCGAAGCAGCGCGCGGCAGAGGAGCGACGCGCGCACCGTCTCGCGCGCCGCTCGAAGGAAGCCGCACAGGAAGCTGGATGACTCCGATCTCACGACGGATCCGCGGGATGGGCCTCGAGCTGCACGTCCTCGAGTGGTCGAACGACCGCGCCCCCGCATCGCCGGAGACGAAGATCGCGATCCTCCTCCACGGGTTCCAGGACACGGCTTGGTCCTGGGATCTCGTCGCGCCCTCGCTCGTCGAAGCCGGCTACCGCGTCTTCGCGCCCGATCTCCGCGGCTTCGGCGCGTCCGACCGCGTGCACGAGAGCGGGTACTACTACTTCCCCGACTACGTGTTCGATCTCACCGAGCTGGTCGACGCGCTCGCTGCCGACACAAAAATCTTCCTCGTCGGCCACTCGATGGGCGGCACCGTCGCGACGATGTGGGCCGGCGTGTTCCCCGAGCGCATCGAGCGCCTCGCGCTGCTCGAAGGGGTCGGCCCGCCCGCGTTCGACGAGGACATGGTCATCGATCGCACGAAGGCGTGGATCGACGGCGTGCGAAAGGGGCGCACGCGCCTGTCGTCCGGCGGCGAGAAGCCGATGAGCTTCGACGAGGCGGTCCGCCGGCTCGCGATCGGGCACCCCGGCGTGCGCGACGACATCGTGCGCAGGCGCACCGAGCAGCTGACGCGCAAGCTCGCCGACGGTCAGCTCACCTGGAACTTCGATCCCATCCACCGCACGCGTAGCCCGATCCCCTTCGCGCTCTCCCGCTGGCGGGCGCACGCCTCGCGCATCACGGCGCCGACGCTCTTCGTCGGCGGCGGCCCGACTGGCTTCCACCCCGGCGACGAGGCCGAGCGCATCGCCACCTTCGCGAGCGCGCGCGTCGAAGAGATCGCAGACGCAGGGCACATGCTGCACTGGACGAGGCCGGAAGAGGTCGCGCGATTGCTCGTCGCGTTCACGCGGGAGTGATCGCGCGCTGACGTCGATCAGAGCGCGATGCAGTCGACGGCGGAGCCTTCGGCCACGCCCGTGGAGTCCTTCGGGATCACGATCGCAGCGTCGGCCCAGCCGATCGACACGATCGACCCCGAGGCCTGCGAGGGGAGCGGAGTGACGATGCGCTCGCCGTTCTCGTAGCGCTCCTGCGCGCGAACGAGCTCGGTCCGACCGGGGTGATGTCTGATCGCGCGATCGACCCGCGCGCGCGTCACGCGCGGGAGCGGCTCTCGCTCGCCGGAGAGCGCGCGGATCAGCGGCGCGCCGAAGAGCGCGAACGTGATGGCAGCCGAGACGACGTTGCCGGGTAGGCCGAGCACGTGGGTCGCGCCGCGCCGCCCGACAGCGAGCGGCTTTCCCGGCTTGAGCGCCACCTTCCAGAAGTCGATCGACACCCCGATCGCCTCGAGCGCCGGGCGCACCAGATCGTGATCGCCGACCGACACGCCGCCGATCGTGAAGACGATGTCGGCGCCGTCGAGCGCGTCCTCGATCGCGCTGCGCAGCTTCGCCGGATCGTCGGGGGCGATCGGCAACAAGCGCGTCGTCGCGCCGGCGGCGCGCGCCATGGCGGCGATCATCGGTCCGTTGGTCTCGACGATGGTGCCCGGACGATCGCTCGACGCGGGCTCGCGGAGCTCGTCGCCGTTCGCGAGGACCGTGACGACCGGCCTCCGTACGACGCGCGGAGCGACCGCACCGAAGGTGAGCAGCATCGCCACGTGCGTCGCGCGGAGGCGAGTACCGCGCGCGATCGCGAGCGCGCCCTCCCCCACGTCCTCCCCTCTCCGTCGGATGTGATCACCGGCCGCGGGGGAACCTTCGAGGTGCAGCGTGTCGCCCTCTCGGCGCGCTTGCTCCTGCATCACGACCGCGGCCGTACCCTCGGGGGTCGGCGCGCCGGTGAAGATCCGCATCGCGGTGCCCCGCCCGAGCGCGCCGGGAAGAGGTCCACCGGCGCGGCTCTCACCGACGACCGCGCGGATCTTTCCTGCCGTCCCGAGCTCGATCGCCCATCCGTCCATCGCGGAGTGATCGAACGGCGGCAGCGCGAGCGAAGCGTGCAGATCCTCCGCGAGGACGCGCCCCATCGCGTCGTCCACCGACACGCGCTCCGTCCCGAGCACGCGCGCGCCGTCCAACAATCGCTTCTGCGCCACTTCGAGGTCGAGCATGAACCCGATTATGCTCGACCTCATGTGGTTCGAGACCGAGAAGAGTGACCTCTCCTACGTCGAACGTTCTCCCTTCCAGCTGGCGACCGAGATCATCGTGTTCGCCCCGCCCGAGCGCGTGTTCGACGTGCTCGCCGGGGAGAGCTTCCACGAGTGGCTGAAGGAGCTCGTCGAGTGTCGCTGGACGAGCGCGCCGCCGCACCGCGTGGGCTCGACGCGCGAGGTGGTGCTCGACCTGATGCCGGGGGCGAGGGGACTCCCGCGGCTCGCCGTCAAGGAGCGCTTCCTCGCATGGGAGCGCGGCAAGCGGCTCACCTTCTCGATCGACGCCTCGACGTTGCCGCTCGTGAAGCAGATGGTCGAGGACATGCAGCTCGAGCCGATCGGTGATGCGCAGTCTTCGCGGATGGGACCGCGCGCGAAGACACGGCTCCGGTACACGGTCCACTACACCCCGGGCGTCGCGATGCGCGCGATCCACCCCGTCTCGCGCGTCATCTTCGGGAAGCTGTTCCGCGACGCTGCACGTCGCGTCGCGATGGTCGCCGCGCGCGGTCAGACCAAGGCCGAGGTCCCCGTCGAGAAGACGGCCGCGGTCTGAGCCGAGCTCGAGGATCGCTGCGCCGGGAGAACGCCGCGAGAAGGCCGCTCCGGGCTCACTTCCGGCGCCGATTGTGTGCGCGGACGAGCGAGAGGTAGTCGGGGCTCTCGGCGCGGGTGCGCGGGGTGCCGCTCGCCGCGACAGCGCGCATCTCGTCGGCGCGGCGGCCGAGCGCGTAGACCTCGTCGAGGCCACCGCTCTGCGGCGAAGTGCTCGGGCGCGAGGAGTCGAGCGTCACGCGTCCCGCGCGTCGGGAGTCGGCGACCGGCCAGCGATCGAGCGCGTCGACGATGGCGTCGATCGTGGTGCCGCGAAGGTGACCGCGGCGCGCGAGATCGAGGTAGCTGCGCACGAGGGAGTCCCCGTCGAAGCGGTGCTGCAGCACCAGATCGGTCCCGACGCGCAGCACCGCATCGGCGCTGAGGAGACCGTCCTCGGAGAGCACGAGCGCCGTCTGGAAGTAGTTGTAGAACGGGACCAGACGGCCGCCGTAGGGGTCGAAGTCCGACGGGGGTGTCTGCCGATCGAGGTGGATGAAGATGCGCTCGACGACGTCGCCCGGCTCGACGCGCCGCACCGAGTTCATCGCGTCGGCGATCTCGTCCGGGTGGCAACGGTCGGCCTGCATCACCGCGAGGAGCACGTCCGCGTGCACGCGGCCGGAGATGAGATCCGCGTACAGGCAGTAGATGAACGCGTCCGCCTCGGCGTCGTCCCCGACGAGCGTCTCGTGCGTCGCGGGGTCGACGAGCGCGCGCATGCGGAGGAGCGCCGGGAGCTTGTATCCGAGCTGTCCGCGCAGGCTCCGCAGCCGGAGCCGCAGCAGGTTCTGCAGGTTCGGCTTGAGCGTGAGCGATGCGAAGCGGATGCCGTCGAGCCGCAGCTTCGCCTCGAGCCGTCGTCGGAGCTGCTCGGGCGATCCGGAGAGGACGTGGATCTCGCTCCCCGCCGACTGCATCTCGCGAATCAGCGTGGACGCGCCCGGGTGCGAGCGCTTCTCGTCCGCCCGCTCGAGCGCCGTCTTCACCAGCTCCCGGATGGTGTCGAAGTCCGTACGGAGGTACGTCTTGTCCAAGTCCCATCGCGCCACGTGCGTGATGGGGGCCGGCTCCATGGATGGCGTTGGTAGAAGGTCTAGGGTCTAGGGTCTAGGGTCTAGGGTCCAAGAGCCGATTCCGAGGCGCGACGTCTTCCCCCGCGCCGTACACCGTGCCCCGAGTACACTGCGCCGACTTCGCAGCTCGGTCGCCGTCGCTCTCGTTCTCGAGCCCTAGACCCTGGACCCTAGACCCTAGACCGAGATGGAAGAGCTCTCGCACCAGAAGCAGATCGCATCCCTGATCGGCCCCGACCTGCGGCGGCTGCTCAAGGAGGTGCGCGATCCGGAGCTCGCGCGTGAGCTGATCCAGGACTTCCACCCGGAAGATCTCGCCGACCTCCTGAAGGAGCTCGAGCCCGAGGACGCCGCCGAGATCCTCAAGGCCCTCCCGGACGACCTCGCGGCGCCGATCTTCGAGCGCCTCGAGGAGCCGGCGCAGTCGGTCATCATCCACCTGCTCGGTCCGGAAGAGGCTGCCGATCTCGCCGCCGAGATGAGCCCGGACGATCGCGCCGACCTCATCGAGCAGCTGCCGGACGACGTCGGCGAGAGGCTCCTCGACGCGCTCGAGAAGGTCGACCCGGCGGCCGTCCGCGAGGTCGAGCAGCTCCAGAAGTTCCCGGAGGCCACCGCCGGCGCGCTCATGACGACGGACTACCTGTCCGTCGCGGCCGAGAAGACGGTCGCCGATGCGATCGCGATGATCCGCCGCAAGGGGAGCGAGGCGGAGACGATCTACTACGTCTTCGTGGTCAACGACGCCCACCGGCTCGAGGGCGTGGCGTCGCTCCGCGATTTACTCCTCGCCGATGCGAACACCCGCATCCTCGACATCATGACGTCGCGCGTGATCAGCGTGCATCCGGAGCTCGACCAGGAAGACGTCGCGCGCACGATGTCGAAGTACGATCTCCTCGCGATCCCGGTCGTCGATCGCTACCAGACGTTGATCGGCGTGATCACGGCCGACGACATCATGGACGTCCTCACCGAAGAGGGCACCGAAGACGCCCAGAAGCTCGGCGGCATGGAGGCCCTCGAGGCGCCCTACTTCGCGACCTCGTTCTGGACCTTCATCCGCAAGCGCGGGATGTGGCTCGTCGTCCTCTTCATCGGCGAGTTCTTCACCGGTACCGCGCTCCGCGGCTATGACGAGGTGCTCCAGGCGGTGGGGAACCTCGCGTTCTACCTGCCGCTCCTCATCTCGGCGGGGGGAAACAGCGGCGCGCAGAGCTCGACGCTGATCATCCGGGGCATGGCCATCGGCGAGATCAAGATCGGCGACTGGTGGCGGATCGCGAAGCGCGAGCTCGCCATCGGGTTCGCGCTCGGCGGGATGCTCGCCATCGTCGGAGTCGGCCGCGTCTTCCTCTGGGGGGACGGGAGCAAGTTCGCGTTCGTGGTGGCGATGTCGATCGTCGGCATCGTGGTGATGGGCTGCGTCGTCGGCTCGATGATGCCGATGCTCTTGCGCCGGCTCGGCATCGACCCCGCGACGTCGTCGGCGCCGTTCATCGCGAGCCTCGTCGACGTGTTCGGGATCCTCATCTACATGCAGCTCGCGAAGATGCTCCTGACGAGCGTGCTGCAGCACGCGCCCGCCGCCGCGCACGTGGCGCCCCTCACCCATTGACCCGGCTCTCGATCACCGAGCGCGATTCTCGATCGCTCGAATCGGGATCGGATTGAACACGGAGGCACGGAGGCACGGAGGTCTGTGAAGTGCTGCCGCGCGCCCCCGCCGACGTCTCGCCGCGATCGCATGAGGCGCGGCGCCGCGAAGCCATGCCTCGCAGCGTCGTGATCGACAGGCTCTCGAACTCCGTGCCTCCGAGCCTCCGTGTTCAATCGATCAGGCGCGCCGGCCTTCGAGAGTCGAGATCGGTGATTGGGTGACGACTTACGTGGGGACGATGGCGTTCGCGCGCCTGAGGAACGCGACGACGTCGTCGAGGTGTCGGTTCACCTGGAACTCGTGCCAGAAGATCGCCTCGATGCGGCGCGCGCGAGAGATCACGAACGTGACCCGTCGCGACTTCCCGACGATCGGCCAGAGGACGCCATAGGCGCGGCCGACCTTCCCGCCGACGTCCGAGAGCAACGGGAACGTGACCGCGAGGCTGTCCGCGAACGCGCACTGCTTCTGCTCGTCGTCGGTGGAGATGCCGACCACGTCGGCACCGAGTGCTTCGAGCTCGGGTGCGTTGTCGCGGAATCGCTTCGACTCCGCGGTGCAACCCGGCGTGAACGCGGCCGGGAAGAAGTAGAGGACGACGGAGCGACCGCCGCGGAGGTGCTCGGAGAGCTTGAACCGCTTGCCGTCACTCCCGGGGAGCTCGATGTCCGGCGCCTCGTCACCAACCTTCAGCATCAGGGCTTCTCTGATGCCTGATCATCACGTTCGGACGCGCGTCGGGGCGCACGGAGATCCTCGAGCGAGGATTCGGGGCCGAGGCGCAGCTTCTCGTCGAGCGGCCCGACGGCGAGGACGTCCCCGCGGAGGACCTCGTCGAAGGTCTCGTTCTGCGGGGTGCGCGCGCGGTCGAGCCGCCCCATGCGCGCGCCGAACGGTCCGTACGGATCCGCCGGAGGGACGTCGCCACGCAACGGATCCCCGCACACGACCAGCTCCCGCTTGCCCTTCGTCACGAGCAGGCCGGAGACCGCGCGCTCCACGTGACGGTCCGCCGCGAAGCCCTCCCGCAGCCGCGGAGGCTTCATCGTCAGGACGAGATAGCTGAACGTGAGCCCCTCCCAGCGGAGCCCTGCGCGCTTCGCGATCGGGACGAGGAAGGACGGGAGGTCGACCGGCAGATCCTCGTGACACCAGTCCGTCTCGCGGCCGAGGAGGGGGCAGCGTCCGTGGTGCAGGCAGGGCGCGAGGATCGAGAGGCCGCGCTCGACGAGCGGCGCGCGCAGCGCCTGCAGGTGACGCGACCGCGGACGGAGCGCGGGCTCGACGACGATCATGACACCGTCGGGGTCGAGCACGTACTTCGCGAAGGCCGTGAGCCTCTCGGCGTGTCGTTCGAGGCGCTCCGGCTCGGACAGCTTCCGATCGAGCTCGCTCAACACTTGGCCGACGAGCACCACGTCGTAGCGACCGCGGATCGTCGCGTCGAACCCGGCCACCTCCGTGTCGACGCGGATTTCGACCGAGCCTTCGCTTGGGCGCTTCTTCGCGATCGCGGCCGCGAGCTTCAGCGCCCCGTCGTCGTCGTCGATCGCGCGCACCGTGAGCTTCGTCGTGCGTCCCGCGGCCCCGAGCGCCCGCGCCAGACCGCGGTGCGAGGCTCCGAGCCCGGCGCCGATGTCGACCACTTTCAAGGC
>JBKJQC010000336.1:0-9677 GCA_046593995.1 Polyangiales bacterium | reverse complement strand
CGCGAGGGCGAGGACGATCGCGGAGCGGCGATCGCCCTGTTGCACGCCGCAGCCTCCACTCGATTCAGCCGCTGGGGCTGCGGGCGCGACGGGCGTCTCGGTTTCCTCGACGTCCTTCGGGCGGGGGAAGGACGTGAGCGTCGCGGGGCATGGTGACGGCGGCGCGGCGCCGGTCGGCACGGTGCTGCAGCCAGCGCAGGGGGTCGTGAAGGGAAGCTCGAACTTCTTCGTCGGGTGGGTTCCGTCGACGGTCTCGATGCCGGTGTCGAGGACGAGCGTGTACTTGGACGACGGGGCCCAGTCCCCCTTTGGCTTCAGCTGCAGCGTCGTCGCGAGCTCGTCTCCACGTATGCGGATGTCCGTCGGCACGACCGCGCCCGAACCATCGACGACGTAGAACGTGGTCGCCGTCAGGGACGGGCGCTTCAGCCCGTACCCGGAGAACACCGTGAGCCAAGAGTCCATCGTCGTGGCGACGAGCCCGTGGGCGGTGCCGTTCGCGGGCGGATCCGTCGCGACGACGAGCGCGTCGGCCGAGGTGTCGCCGGAAAGCCGTCGCAGGAGGTTCTCCCAGTACTTCGCGACGGCGAGCGCGCCCCACGGGTAGCTCCCCGGAACGCGCACGTCCTGATAGTGCGCGCGCGCCCACGGGTACTGCTTGCCGCGCTCGTCTGCGCCCTTCCACAAGATCTCGGTCACGAACCCCATGCCGACGCGCGCGAGGTCCATCCCCTGGACGATCTCGCTCTCCGGCACGACGAGGCCGACGTGCGCGCCGAACACGGCGACGAGATCCTTCGCGTCGTAGGTGAGCTCGGGGACGTACTTGCGTTCGACCGCGAGGAAGACGTCCATCGACGTGTCGAGCTCGTCGGTGTTGCCATCGAGCTCGCGCGACTTGTCCATGAAGAGGATGTCGAACGTCTGGTCGACGAGGCCGTGCGAGGCTGCGCCCATCATGAACGCGACGTGCTGCGGTGCGTCCTTCACCGGATCGGCGTGCTTCGCCCGGAGCGACTTCACGTACCCGTCGATGAACTGCTCCCAGTGCGCCGTCTCGCCGTAGTCGTGCTTCGCGGCGTACCCCGAGTCCGGGAAGAAGGTGCCGTTGTCGAGGCGCATCTTCTGCCCTTCGAGCATCGTCTTCAGTCGTCCGGCCGGGAGCGTCTCGAGCGCGCACTGCGACGACCAGACGTGGCCGTGCATGCCCGTCGCGCCGGCCGCCGGCGCGATCGACGACGCGAGGAGGGCCAGAGCCGCGGCGATGAAGGCGTGCCTCATGCGCGCACCATACCGCTCCGTGGTCCGCTGAGCAGCCGGATATTCGCCGACTACGGGGTCCGCTGACCGACGTCGACGTCGCGCGCTGCCACTCGAACATCGGTATCAGCTACGCCCGGCCTCGTCACGGTGGGAGCGCGGTCACGCCCGCAAGAGCGGCCCGGCCGAGAATCTCCTGGTCCAGCGTCACGAGTGAAAGGCCCTCGCGCGCGGCGACCCACACGTAAAACGAGTCCGCCGCGCGTAGCCGGGTGACGGCCGCCACCGCCCGCGCTCCCTCTACGGCGCGAGGGCCGAGCGTCACGAGCTTGCGCGTCGCGAGGTGCCTCTGGAACAGCGCGGTCACGGCGGCCGGGGCAGCGCCGCGGCGAACGAGCGCCGAGAACACCTCGACGTCGAAGAGGGCGGGCACCACGATGTCATCGGTGCCCGCGAACAGGGGCATGCACCGCCGCAGCGCGGACGCGTGATGCGGCTCCGTCGTGGAGAGGGACGCGACAGCGACCGCCGCGTCGAGGACGTACTTCACCGCCGACCCAGGAGCAGATCGTCGACTGCGGAGACTTGGGGCTCCGCGGCGCTCAGCTCCGCGATGATCGCGCGGATGCTGCGGCGCGCTTCGGTGGCCGTCATCTTCGGCTTGCGGCGCTTCTGCGGAGTGACCATCGAGACCGGCACCAGAGCGGCAGCCGGCTTGCCGTGCCGCAAGATCACGATGCGCTTGCCGTGATGCTCGGCAGCGTCCACCAGCTCGGAGAGATGAGCCTTGGCGTGCGCCAGTGACGTGGTGTCCATGGTGACCATTATGACCACATTCGAACGAGCGGCAATGTCATCGTCCCGATCGTGCACGACGCGTGCGTGCCGTGCGGGGAGCGCGCCGCTCACAGACATGCAGAAGCCTTCGCGCCCCACGATGCTGCAAGCGGAACACTGTCGCGCGCGTTGTCACGGGGCGTTCGCCCTGCCCGCGCGCGCTTCGAGGTCGCGGTAGCGCTTCGGCGAGTCGAGCTTCAGGTACGCGCACACCTTGGAGCGGATGATCGGCAGGACCTCCCACTTCGTCGCGACCGGGGAGCGCACCGAGGCCTCGGACTTGAACCAGTCGAGCACCCGCTCGGCGTCGTCGTCCGGGAGCATCGTCGCAACGGTCTCGAGGTTGATCTCGTCGAGGAAACAGAGCGGCACGAGCCAGTTGCGCTGCGACTTGGTCATCCAGCGCGTCGTGCGGTCGTAGAACGACTTGAGCCCGAGCGCGGTGCGGACGCCGTCGAGCTCCGCGGAGACCTCGCCGGCGAGCAGGTATGGATAGCCGGCGGTGTCGTCGAGGATGCGCTGCGCGATCGTCGCGTCGGTGATGCCGTTTTCGCGTATGAACGCCTCGGCCTCGTCGCGATCGAAGGCCGAGAGCTTCAGCTCGCCGACGAGCAGCGCGTCGTGACGCTGACGCCACACGGGGTGCGTATCGGACAGGCGATCGCGGCCGAGCACCACCAGGACCGTCTCGAACGAGGCGCGCGCGAGGAGCGGCACGAGGTGGTCGCCGAGGAACGGGTTGAGCCACTCGGCGAGGCTCTCGAAGTCGTCGAAAACGAGGAGGAGCCGATCGAGGCCGGGCACCTTCGCCGGCATCGGCTTCGTGCGATCGTCCGGGCGGTAGCCGCCGAGGATCGCCGCGAGATCGGCGACGAGCCCATCGGCGATCGCGCTCGAGACGTTGGCGCGCAGGCGATTGCGCCTGCCCTTGCCGAGGAGATCGGGCAGCACGCCGCCGAGGACGCGCCGCTCCTGTTGGTACGCCTTTGCCTTCTTCAGGAGCACGACCGCCGCCTCGACGTGCTCGAGACGGACCTTCCCGAGATCGACGTAGTTCTTGAGGAACGGCAGCGCGCCGTGCAGCCCTGCTCCGAGCCGCGAGAGCTCGAGCAAGGTCTGCCGCATGTTGACGTCGTCGCGCGTGATCTCGACGACCTCGGCGCGCGCGCGCTCGTCGATGTAGCGGAGCGCCTCGAGGTTCTTGCGCGTCTCGAGGAAGAAGTCGGCGCCCGTCGCGTCGAGCTGGGAGCAGCTCTGGAGGAGATCGTGGCCGACGAGCTGTCCGACCGTGCGCGCCTCGGTGCTCCCGGCGATCGACAGGCGCAGATACCCGCGCGTCGATAGATCGGCCGTGCGGATCGCGTGCTCGAGGAGGAACGTCTTGCCGATACCCCCCGGCCCGCTGAGCGAGATCACGCTCAGCGGCGTGCGCAGCCCTTTGCCTTCGAGCCAGGAAGCGAGCGTGCGCGCAGGGTCGGCGCGGCCGAAGAATTCCATCGAGCGCCGGACCTTAGCAGGTGCGCGATCGTCTGCGGCGAGCGCGCGCGAGTTGGGCGATTGCGGCGAGCGCGGCGAGGATCGCCCTACCGTTGCTGCCCCGGCTCGGGCTTCCGATCATCGCGCAGCCGCCGTCGTCCTCCTGCGCGGCGGGTGCGGCGACGCAGCTCTTGTTCTCGCAGAGGTACGCCGGCGCGCACTCCGCGGTCGAGCCGCACGAGGTGAGGCACGTCCCGATGGCGGGATCGCAGAGGTACGCGTTGCACGCCGTCTTCACGCCGTCGGCGCTCTCCGACTGCGCGCGATCGCTCGTGCAGGTCCCCTTCGGCGCAGGGACGCACGCTCCGAGCTTGCATGCGTAACCCGTCGTGCACTCGGCGTCCGTGCTGCAGGCGGTGGCGCACGCGTTGCCTGCGCACGCATACGCGCCACACGTCGTGATGGTCGGCTCGGCACAGCTGCCGGCGCCGTCGCACGTGCTCTTCGAGGCCTTCCCTGCAGCGCAGCTCGTCGCGCAGCTCTTGGTCGCCGGCGCGTACATGCAGCTCGCGGGGTTGACCCCGTCGCAGGTGCCGCCGCACTGCGCCGGATCGCCCGTGCACTTCGTCCGCTTGTCGCGCGGGGCGCCGGTCACAGTCACGCACTTCCCGGCGGTCCCCGTCTCGGCGCACGCCTGACACTGGCCGTTGCACGCGCTCTCGCAGCAGACGCCGTCGACGCAGAAGCCGGAGGCGCACTGGTTCGTCGCCGTGCAGATCTTGCCGTTCGCCTGGCGATTCACACACGTCGTCCCCGCGCAGTACGCGGAGGTCGCGCAGTCGTCGTCGGTCGCACAGTCCGTCTTGCATGCGATCGCACCGCAGGCGAACGGCGCGCAGGGCGCGCTTCCCGACTGGCAGCTCCCGGCGCCGTTGCAGGTCTGGCCGCTGACTGCGCCGGACGCGCAGGAGGTCGCGCCGCACGCCGTGCCGACCGTGGCGTTCACGCGGCACGCGCCGTTGCCGTCGCACTTGCCGTCGGCCTTGCAGCTCGTCGGGAAGCTCGGATCCACCGGGCAGCTGTCGAGCGGATCCCTGTCGGCGATCACGGGCTCGCACTTGCCGGTGTCCCCGGCGCCCTTCAGCGCGCCGGTGCAGGCGCGGCAGGTGCCGGACTTGCTCGTGAGCGGCCAAGCCACGATCGCGCCTGGGGACTGGCAGGCCTCGTTGCAGCACACGCCGTCGATGCAGAACCCGCTCATGCAGTGCTCACCCGCGGTGCACGCGGTGCCGTTCTGCAGCGCCGCATCGAGCTCGTAGACGTTGGCCTCCGCTGCGCTGCCCGCGAGAACGCGCAGCCCCGAGAGGCCGAACAGCGTCTGCGTGCGCGACACCGCGAACCCGGGCGTCCACGTCGCGCCGCTGCCGGTCATGACGGCATTGGCGCTCGCGAATGCACCCGTCGTGACGTTCAGCGCTCCCGCACCGGGGTCGGTGAGCCCCACCGCGCCGAGGCCCGACTCCGTGACCGCCGCGTCTCCGATCCAGCGCGTCGGCGCGAACGTCGAGTCCGAGCCGGACGAGAGCTCCGTGATCTTCGCCGCCTGGCTCCACGTGCTGCCCGATCGCGTGAAGACGTAGAGGGCGTGGGTAGTCGTCTCGGTGCCGCTCGCGACGAGCGCGATGTCCCCCGAGATCGCGACGCGGCGGCCGAAGCCCTCGTTGGCCTGCGGTGTCGTGGGGAAGAGCGTCGCCTGCTTGGGCCAGGGGACGTCGCCCGCACTGGTTGGCTTGTTGAAGACGTGGATGTCCACCCTCCCGGCGTTCGTGCCTTGCGTGGCGTCGCCGGGATGGCCAGCGATGAGAGTTGTGCCACTGAGCGCGGCGATCGGCTGCGAGCTCGCGTTCGTGTACGTGAACAGCGGCGGATCGGTGCCGCCCTGCTGGTAGAACGATGGATCCGCGGTCGAATTGCGCTGCATCGTCGTGTAGGCGACGACGCCCGATTGGTAGAGGAACAGCCGACCGCCGTCCCCGAGCATGAAGCTGCCGCCCGAGCCGGCGAACCTCGGCGCGCTCCAGGTGGTGCCGACCCGATCGAAAATCATGACGCCCTGTGCACTGTTCACAGCGACGGTGTTGTCGACGATCTCCACCTGCGAACCGAACTTGTCGGCGGTCTGCGGCGTGGCCGAGACGAGCTTCGCCTGCTGCGTCCACGCACCGGCGCCGTCGCGGACGAAGACGAACGCTGCGCCCTTGGTGCCGTCGTGGCCGACGTCACCGATCACCGCGGTGTCCCCCGCGAGCGCGCCCGCGCTGATCGCCGTCCACGGCGCCGAGGTCGTGAGCTTCTTCGGCGCGGCGCCGTACCAAGGGTCGATCGCGATCGGGTACAGGGCCTCGCGATCGTCGACGCAGAGCCGCAGCGTCGCACCACGTGCCTCGAAGTGGCTCGCGAGGGCGCGGCCGCGTGCATCGCGCGCCACCAGACCCGTCACGTCGAACGCAGCGGCGCCGCTCGAGATGGGAGAGACGACGTGCGCGACGTCTCCGTCGACCGTGACCCGGCCGCCGTCCTCGAACGACAGCTCGAGCGAGAGCTCGCCGTCGCCGCGCGGACGGCGCTCGATGTCGAACCCCTGCTCGAGACCGCGTGGATCGTTCGCGTACCACTCGACGATCCCATCGCGCACGAAGCGGAGCTCGGTCCCGCGCTCTTCCACGCGCGCCCGCGCCGGCGCGACGATCTCGGCCCGGCCGATCCCGGAGAAGCGCATCGTGATCGCCGAACGGCCGATGAGCCGGACACGCTCCCCGACGAACGCCGCACGCACGTGCCCGTTCTCGGCGAAGTGGTGCGGTCCGTCTCCACTCGGGGCGACTGCGCGCATGGGCAGCGAGCCGTGGATCGGGGTCGCGACGGCGGTCGTCCCATCCGGCGTCGCCCGCCGCGCGCCGCAGGCCGAGAGGAACACCACGCAGCAGATCGAGCGTGCAAGCGAACGCATGCGCGGATCATCGCACGACCGCGACGGGACGTTCAGCCGCCCCCAGCGCTCTGCTACCCTCGGCGATCCGGTGACGACGCGCGAGCGAACGGTCGAGCTCCCCAACGGTCCGATGCGCGTGCGCGAGCGCGGGCGTGGCGACCGACCGCCGCTGATCTGGACGCACGGGATGTTCCACCCGATCGACGTCGACGATCACAGCACGCTCGGCCGCGTGCTGAACGCCGTCGAGGGGCATCGCGTGATCCGCTACGACACGCGCGGACACGGTCGCACGCCGCCGGCCGAGAGTGTCGCGCAACACCGCTGGGACGCTCTCGGCGCCGAGCTCCTCGCGCTCGCCGACGCGCTCGGCGTCGACCGCTTCGTCGCGGGTGGCATCTCGATGGGCGCCGCGATCGCGCTCCACGGCGCCGTACGCGCGCCGGAGCGCTTCGCGGGCGTCGTGCTCCTCGCACCGCCGACCGGGTGGGAGCTGCGCGCGAAGGAGCAGGAGAACTATCGCGCGCTCGCCGCGCTCGGCGGACCGGAGGCGGTCTCCGATCACGTGCGGCGGGAGTTCGAGGCTGCGTTCGGCGGAGCGGAGCTCCCGCCCGCGCTCCACGTGATGCTCGACTCGGTGCGCGACTGCGATCCGCGCGCGCTCGACCTCGTGCTGCGCGGCGCTGCCGAGAGCGATCTCCCAGCGCGCGAGGCGCTCTCGGCGTTGAGTGCGCTCCGCGTGCCGGTCTTGATCATGCCGTGGGAGGGCGATCCGGGGCACCCGATCGAGACGGCGCGCGCGCTCGCCGCGTCGCTCCCGAACGCTCGCACACGGCTCGTCGGCGGCTTCGAGGACGAAGCCGGGATCGCCGAAGCACTCGGCGACCTCTCAGCGATACTTTCGTGAGGTGACGTCGTCTCGCAAGCGCACGAAGTCGGCTTCGTCGCGCGCGACGCCGATCAAGACCCCGAACCCCTGGATGTCGTTCCACCCCCACGGCAGCACGGCGCGTCGCTCGCGCAGCAGGTTCTCGGGATCGACCAGCGGCCCCATCGCGCGCGCGAACTCGCCGAACGTGAGGCCGGGCGCGCCGCTGCGGAGATGGATCAGGCTCGTGAAGAGATCTTCCCCCGTCAGCTTGCGCGCGAGGTGGAACGCCAACGCCGTCGCGGTGTTGCCGGTCGGTCGCATGCCCGGGTCGTAGACGATCGGTCCAGTGTCGGTCTCGAAGTAGTCGGCCATCAGGAAGCCGAACGCGCTCGGCTCGCGCGCCCAGATCCGCTCGACCATGTCGACGATGGTCGGACCGATCGGCGCCACCATCTCGGCGGTGATCGGGTGGTTGATCGATGCCTTGTACGTCTTGCCGTCGTCCTCCACGAGCTGGTCGGTGAGCGCGATGATCTGGATGTGCTCGCGCTCACGGGGATCGAGCAGCACCTGGAAGCTGCGGTTCTTCCCCTTGATCTCGGGCTGGATGACGATCACGCGCTCGAGCGAATAGCGCTTCTGTTTCTCGCGGATGCCCGTGAGGTGGGCGGTGAACTCCTCGGGGCTGTTCGCGATGAACACGCCCGCGCCTGCAGACTCGGTGTTGCACGTCTTGATGAAGACGCGCCCGCTCTCACCGGAGACGGCTCGACGCATCGCGAGGTAGTCGTCGAGCGACGCTTCGTACATGTCCTTGACCACCTCCGCCGGGGCGAAGCGAGTGATCGTCGACAGGCGATCCTTGGTGTTGAGCCAGCGCGAGAGCTCGGAGCCGATCATCGAGTGCGCGTCGAAGTCCGCGCCGAGATCGTCGATCGAGTAGACCTTGCGACCGGAGCGCACGACCTTCTCCTTGAGATCGTCGATGCCGGAGACGTACTCGACGGCGCCGAGCAGCCCGACGCTCTGCGCGTACTCGACGATCGTCTTGTCGATCGCCGCGGGGAGGAGCACCACGTTGCGCTGGGGATCGTCCTCGGTGCCGCTGCCGGTCGAGAGCCAGGAGGCGGTGAACGGCATGACGTTCGTCGAGCCCGGCCCGTAGAGCGTGTCGTACGAGGGGCGGAAGCCCTCGCGGCTGGGGTCGTAGCTCGCGTCGACCCAGATCGAGCTCAGGTTCAACCCGCGCATCGTGCGCCGGATGGTGTCGAACGTCGGCCGCACCAGCGAGCGCAGGGGGTGCGACGCTGGGAAGAGTGGCTCGACGCGGGCTTCGGCGAGGAGTGCGTTGTGGATCGCGGTCACTGTCACGTTGGGCGCTCCCGGAGATCAGCGTTGGGGCGGGAGCTCGTAGTGCGGCATCACCGCGAGGAAGTCCTTGGCGAAGCGGCGCGTATAGCCTTCGAGGAGCTCGCGCACGCGCGCTTGGCTCTTGGAGCGGACGACCATGCCCGCGTGGTACGTCTCGTCGAGTCGATAGACGACCTCCGGATCGTCGTACGCGGACAGATCCGGTCGCTCCTGGCGCGCGAGGCTCTGGAGCAAGCCGGCGTACTCCGCGCGACGCTTCGGGAGCTGGTAGGCGACCTCGCCCTTGTCGATCTCGATGTTCGCCCACTCGGCCCAGAGGTTGATCCCGGTCGCCGCCTCGACCACGTCGGCGACATGCGCGCCGCCGACGCGCGCACCGGCCTCGAGGAAGTAGAACTCGCCGTCGCGCCCCTTGATGTACTCGACGTGCGCGACGCCGCGGAGCAGGCCGAAGCGCGTGAGGACCTTCTCGTTGAGGGCGAGGAGCGCTTTCTCTTCCTTGGTGCCGCGCTCGATGGTGAAGGTGCTGAACACGCCGCCGCCGTGCGACACGTCGAAGGGAGGGATGCCGTTCTGGTGGCACTCCGAGAAGACGACCTTCCCCTCGGTGACGATCGAGTCGACGTGGTGGACCTCGCCCGGGAGGTACTGCTCGAGGAGGAAATGCGACTGGCGATCGCCGAGCGTCTCCAGCGCCGCCCAGACCTGCTCCGGCGTCTCGAGCTTCTTGATCCCGGTGCTCGACGCCTCGGTGCGTGGCTTGAGCATCCACGGAGCGGGCACGCGCGCCATGAACTCGGTGATGTCCGCGTGGTGGATGACGCCGACGAAGTCCGGCACCGGGATGCCCTCTTCGCGGGCGCGGATGCG
>JBKJQC010000197.1:0-5955 GCA_046593995.1 Polyangiales bacterium | reverse complement strand
GGCAAGAGCGACTTCACCGCGACACGTCGACCGAGGAGCCGGTCCTCGTAGGCGACCACGCGACCGACGCCGCCAGTGCCGAGGAGCGGTCCCTCGAGGAAACGCGGACGACCGTCCTGCATGCGCATCTCGTCGATGGCTCTCGCGTTCGGGAGATGCTCGGGGCCACCGGGCAACACCTCCGTGCGCGGCGCCGCAGCATTGGCCACGACGGGCGGCACGACGGGCAGCACGGGCCCTGCCGCGGGCATGGAGCGACTGCGGTCGACGATCACGAGGTCGTCGTCGTCGAGCGTCACCGTCGCCGCGTCGTCCGTCTTCAGACTCGCCTCCCTCCGAACGTGCCGCAGGAGTGATCCTCGTTCGCGCCCGAGATCTCCGTCAAGCTCTCGTGCGCACCGACATCGCGGCGCGGCCCGCGACGCTGCGCACCAAGCGGAAGCCGACGCGAGCGGAGTGTTCCTCGGCGACCATGTTGCGACGGTTGGTGAGACGGCAGTCGAGCTGCGGATCGCAATAGGCGCCGCCACGGCTCACGTAGCGAGCCGTCGCGTCCTCGACGCGCGCGTCACGCGCCGTGGTCATGACCCAGTCTGCGACGCCACCGGCCATGTCGAGGACGCCGTAGACGCTACGGTCGATCTCGAACGCTCCGCTCGGTTCGGGACGCGGAACTCCGGGACGCGAGTCACGCATCTTGCAGTACGACGCGTCGAACGCGTCGCCCCACGGATACGCTCGCCCGTCGACGCCGCGCGCAGCCTTCTCCCACTCGTCCTCCGTCGGGAGCCGATAGCCGCGTCCGCTCCGCTGCGAGAGCCAGCTCGCGTAGGCCTCGACCGACGGCGCATCGAGGCCGACGGCCGGCAGCTTCGACACCTTGGCGTAGTCGACGCGGAAGCGCGTGACGCTCGCGGGGACCAGGCGCCCCTCGCGGAACGCGAAGAGCGGCTCGCCGTCGTCCGCGCGCGGCAGCCACGCATCGGCGCCGGACGTGTGCTTCTTCGCGAGGTCGACGAGGAAATCGAGGTACTGCGCGAACGTCACGGGCGTGCGCTGGATGATGAACGTCGGGACGTTCACCTCACGGAGCTCCAGATCGAGCGCGTCGCCGAGGAGCGCGAGGCCCCCGGGGATGATCGCCTCGTCCTCGTCGAGATCGGCGGCCGCGAGCAAGTCGACCTTCATCTCGAGCCGCTCGCCGGCGCGGAGCAGCACCGGCGCCGCGAGACCGAGCTCGCCCGGGTTGCCGACCTGCACCATGTAGCTGCCCTGCGGCAGCGTCGCGTCCTTGACCGGCGCCGGTCCGAGCCACTGCGGCTCGACCAACACCAGACGGCGTCCCTCCGGCTCGAAGCGCTCGATCGTCACTTCGGCGGCGAATCCTCCGGCGTCGATGTCGAGGTGCGCCTCCGGGAGCGCGGCCCCGTCGGTCACCTGGCGCAGCCGCTCGTCGAAGTGCAATCGATCGAACTGATCGCGCGCGTCCTCGGCGCGACGCAGCTCCGCCGCGTACACGCGCGCGAGACCCGCGCGTGCGCCGGCGTGATCGGAAACCTCCGCGAGCGCGGACTCGTACTGCGCGATCACGTTCTGCAGCGTGCGCACGTGCAGCGTGTCGAGCACGGCGAAGCCGTCCTCCGCGTCCCACAACATCTGCTTCTCTTCGGGCGGTGCGAACGGCGGGATCGACGCGCGGAGCGCGACGAGCTCGAGCACCCGACGCGGTCTCTCGGCGTCGAGATCGAGGTATCCCTGCGCGAGATCGTCCCCGAGCTCCACCATCTCGGCCGCTCGCTTCTCGCGACGCTCCTTCTCGTGCGTGCCTTCGATGACGTCGTCGATCGCCTTGCCCAGCTGGGCGACCGTCGCGAAGCGGGCGCTCGGATCAGGCGCGAGCGCGCGCATGCAGATCGACTCGAGCTCCTCGTCGACAGTGAAGAGGTTCGCGAACGAGCGCGGGGGCGCGACGCGAAACCCTGCTTCGGGATCGACCGCCGAGCGCATGAGGTCCTCGACGCTCGCGTGCGCGAGCGCGGGGCGCTGACAGAGGATGTCGTAGAGGACGGCCCCCAGCGCGAAGACGTCCGACCGCGCGTCGACGGGCTCGTTCGCGAGGACGAGCTCCGGCGCGAGATAGCCCGGCGTCCCGGCGAGATAGGGCGCCCGCTCCCCGATGGGCGTGGCGATGCCCCAGTCGACGACCAACACCTGCCCGAACGCGCCGAGGAGGATGTTCGCCGGCTTGAGGTCGTGGTGCGCGAACCCACGGCTGTGCGCGTACTCGATCGCGTTGCACACCTGCGAGAAGACGCGCAGCAGCCGACCGAGGCCGAACTCGGCGACGGCGACGGAGTCGCGCACGGAGAGCTTCGAGATGACGTTCTCGAGGCTCGCGTGATCCGCGACGCGCATGACGTAGTAAGGGTCGCCCTGCTCGTCCTCGCCGACGTCGTAGACCGGGATGATGTTCGGGTGCTCGAGGTTGCCGGTCACCTGCGCCTCGCGGCGGAGCATCAAGAGCGCGCGCGAGCGGTCGGGGACGTCGAGCAGCACGGACTTGAACGCGATGCGTCGACCGATCTTCGAGTCGAGCCGCTCCTCGACGAGCCCCATCCCGCCACGTCCGAGGACGCGCACGAGTTGGTAGCGCTCGCCCGGCGGAACGATGGCAGGACGCACGCGTTGCTGGCGCGGGGTGTCGGCCGACGCCGTCTCGAGTCGATCGAGGATGTGCTCGAAGTCGTCTTTTTCCAGCCGTCCTGGCGCGGTCCAGGGCGCGAAGCCCAAATCGGTCTGCGCGCGCGCGATCTCGCTCAGCACCGTCGCGATGGTCGTTGCGTCGAGGGCACCGTCGGCGTGCACGGCCGCGGCGATCGCGAGATGGCGAGCCAAGTCCATCGGAGGTTCGTTTCTATCACGAGCAGGTTATGCGTGAGGGGCGAGCGCGCGCTTGACGCCACTCGCGGCGCCCGCGGACAATCGCAGCATGGACCCGTTCTCCTCAGGAGATCTGACGATCGACGTCGAGGAGACGCCCGAGCAGATTCGTCTGACCTGGCGTGGAAAGAGCAACGCGCGCAACCCTTCGGCCGTGCTCCTGCCGTACTTCACCATCGCGCTCGACGCGGCAGCCGAGCCGAAGCGCAAGCTGCTCCTCGAGTTCCAGAAGCTCGATCACTTCAACTCGTCGACCATCTCCTCTCTCATCCAGCTGATCCACCAGGCCCGCGCACGCGGGACGAAGCTCGCCATCACGTTCGATGGCCGGGTGAAGTGGCAGCAGCTCAGCTTCGAGGCGCTCCGCGTCCTGGCGAAGCCCGACGGACTCCTCGAAGTCCGCTCCGTAACGTGAGCGGCAGGTTGAACGCGTGATGGAGACGACGTCTGGCGAGGCTCGCGACGCGGCGCTGCGGCTCGAGCTGCAGTTCGCCGTCTCCCGCGAGAGCTGGGGGAAGGTCGAGCGCGTCCGCGAAGCCGTGGATCTCTGCGTGGCGCTCGTCTACGACGAGAGCGACGGAGCGATCGTCCTCGAGGTCACGAGCCGCCTCCCCGAGAACGGCGGCGGCGGGGCCCTCGCGGCGAGCATCGACGCGATCGCTGCGTTCCCGAGCCCGATGGAGGCGTACATGAGCGCGCTCGCGAAGGTCGCCGAGATGGAGCCTCTCACTGGGTCGGGCGAGGGCGAAGATGCTTCGCAAGCGAAGAGCGGCCTCGGTCTGGTGCGCATCGCGTACGAGGGCGGATTCGCGCTCTCCACCCGCGTCGAGGGCGACCGCGTCACGATCTGCGCGCGCCGCCCGCACGCGTCCTGACGCCGCCGAGTGATTCGGGTCGACGACGCATCGCCGAGAGGCTCTCGGAACGAGAGACCCGGGACGTCCCACGCGGCCCTCGCGCGTCACGCAGCGCGTCAGCGTACCTGCACGAGATCCCGCGGCGCGCGCGAAGCGATCGATCGCTACCTCGCGCGTCGGGATTCCTATCGCATCAGCTCAAGCTGTGATTTGTTCGCGAGCACATGGCCCGCTCCGACATGCGTATCTCGACGAAGCTCGCGCTCCTGGTGGGCGTCTTCGCTGTGGCCTTCACCACCTTCGCGTGGGTGACCTTCGAGACCCTCGGCAGGGTCAAGGTCAGCGGCCCGGTCTACAGCCGGATCGTCGAAGGGAAGGACATCGTCGCCGACGTGCTCCCGCCGCCGGTCTACATCATCGAGTCGTATCTGACCTGCCTGCAGCTGCAGGTCGAGACCGACAAGGTGATGGTCTCGAAGCTGGTCGACCGCGGGAAGCGACTCCGCGCCGAGTACGACATGCGGCACGAGTTCTGGCTGAAGACCCTCGAGGACGGGCCGATCAAGCAGGCGATCATCATGCGCTCGTACCGACCGGCGATCGAGTTCTTCGATATCCGCGACAAGGAGCTCGTGCCCGCCGTCATGGCCGGGGATCACGCGAAGGTGAGCGCGCTCCTCACGGGTGCCCTCAAGGATCGCTACGAGGACCATCGCGCCGCCGTCGACGACATCGTCGTCTGGACCAACCAGCGCAACGCCGACGACGAGAAGGCCGCGCTCGTGACGCTCGACAAGGCGTACACGTTGATGAAGGGGCTCACCGGCGGCATCGCGCTCCTCCTCATCGCGTTCGCGTACATGACGTGGGACCTCTCGAAGTCGCTCACCGAGCGGCTGGGCATCGTCGCGAGCGCGGCCACCCGCGTCGCCGAGGGCGATCTCACCGTGAAGCTCGACGCCGCGGGCACCGACGAGCTCGGGCAGATGATCAACGCCGTGCGCAAGATGACCGACGGTCAGTCGTCGCTCGTCTCTCGCGTGAAGCAGTCCTCGATCGAGCTCCTCTCCACCGCGACGCAGATCGCCGCCGCGAGCAAGGAGCAGGACGCCACGATGTCGAGCTTCGGCGCGTCGACCACCGAGGTCGCGTCGGCCGTCCGCGAGATCTCGACCACCAGCCAGGAGCTCCTCCGCACGATGGGCGAGGTCGCGGCGATGGCCGGCGGCGCCTCGACCCGCGCCGAAGAAGGGCGGGCGTCGCTCAGCGAGCTCGAGAACACGATGCGCGGCCTCAACGAGGCGACGGGCAGCATCTCCGCCAAGCTGAACACGATCCACGAGCGCGCCGCCGACATCAACGGCGTCGTCACCACCATCACCAAGGTCGCCGACCAGACCAACCTCCTCAGCGTGAACGCCGCCATCGAGGCCGAGAAGGCCGGCGAGTACGGCCGCGGCTTCCTCGTGCTCGCACGCGAGATCCGTCGCCTCGCCGATCAGACGGCGGTGTCGACGCTCGACATCGAGCGCATCGTGCGGACCATGCAGGCGGCCGTCACCGCCGGCGTCATGGAGATGGACAAGTTCGCCGACGAGATGCGCCGCAGCCGCGAGCGCGTGAGCCTCGTCGGAACGCAGGTCTCCGAGGTCATCGAGCAGGTGCAAGGCGTCCTCGCCCGCTTCGAGATCGTCGGCGCCGGCATGAAGAACCAGTCCGACGGCGCCCGTCAGATCAGCTCGTCGATGACGCAGTTGAACGAGAGCGCTCGCCAGATCTCGTCGTCGCTCCGCGAGTTCAACGACGCGACCGGACACATGCGCGACGCCGTCGATGGCCTCAAGCAGGAGATCGCGCACTACCGAGTCGAGGCCTGAACCCTAGATGTTGGTCGTGTTGCTGCGCGTCGGGAAGGACACGTACGCCATCCCGTCGGCCGAGGTCGTCGAGGTGGTGCCGAGGCTCGCGTTGCGTCCGGTGCCCCTCGCGCCTGCGTGGATCGCCGGCTTCGCGCGCGTGCGCGGCGAGGTCGTCCCGGTGATCGATCTCGTCGCGAAGATCGAGGGGCGGCCGTCGTCGTCGAACCGCGGCACGCGCGTGGTCCTCGTCCGCTACGAGAGCCGGACTGTGGCGGGCCGCGCGCGTGGGAACAAGACCG